>DAICZM010000405.1 GCA_027311145.1 Ktedonobacterales bacterium | reverse complement strand
CGGCACGATGGGTAGGGTGAGTAGGCCCACCTCTTTACAGAAGAATTGGACCTCTAAAAGGTCGCTCAATGTGTGGGCCATGCTGATGATATAGCAGGTCACAGCGCGTGGGCCAAACTCCTCGCGAGCCTGGCGGATGGTGCGAAATGTGTTGAGGATATGTACGGTCTCTGAGCTGAGATGGAGGTCTGGGCGAGCGACCAGACGTGGGTCGCGCAACAGGTTTTCCAACAAGTGCAGACGTTGCTCCTCGCTAAACTTCATATAGTCATCAGTGCAGAGGCCTGTGACGCGCAACAACTCTGCAAGGGCACTGGCATGGCGTTCGCTGTGCTGTCGCACGTCGAGTGTGCTAAAGTGGAAGCCAAAGAGTTCAACTTGGCGTATCAGGCGGCTTAGGTCGCCGTAGGCCAACGGGTTTTCACCATCAGCGAGTAGGCTCTCCTGAAGCAGGCGCAGGTCTTGCAGGAGTTCAGCCGCGTTATGGTAAGCAAACTGTTGAGGGTTTGGCGCGGCCTCTTCCACGAAGGTTGTAGCTTGCCACGTGCTGGCGATGTGCATTGAAGGGATCGTCAGTGTAGCTTCCAAGCGTTTCCACATAAAAGAAAGTTTGTGGCGATATGGCTCCAGGGAGGTTTGCGTGCCCAGTTCGCGGTTATACTCCGGCAGGGCGAGAATATCGGCGTCCAATGATTGCTGCAAGGCTGACGTGATATGGGCATGGTTGAGTGATTGTGAATAGTCCTGGGCCAGAGCTTGGATC
This sequence comes from Ktedonobacterales bacterium, assembly GCA_027311145.1. GTDB lineage: Bacteria > Chloroflexota > Ktedonobacteria > Ktedonobacterales > Ktedonobacteraceae > DTNP01. Next base: position 3,765 of record DAICZM010000405.1, on the reverse strand, counting down.
GCATTGCGATAGTGTGCGATGACATAACTGCGTTGCAGGCGTAGGGCTGTGAGCAGGGTTTCGGAGCTGACAAAGGGATTGCCATCCTGATCGCCGCCAATCCAGGAGCCGAGGCGTAGAAAGGGTGGTACAGTCAGTTCAGGATAGCTGCGTGCCAGCAACTCTTCAAATTCGCTATAGAGGTCGGGCAGAGCATCGTAGAGGATTTCGTCGAGATAGTAGATGCCCATTTTGATCTCGTCAAGTGGCTGTGGGCGGACAGAGCGAATGGCATCGGTGCGCCAGAGCAGGGTGACCACACGCTCTAGATCGTGACGCCATTGTGTGCGCTGGCGTGGTGTCATCTCTTCCATGTGGTCGTGTGTTGCCAGCAGGTCAGCGAGGCGGCGTGATTTTGTAATCAGACTGCGGCGCGTCGCTTCTGTGGGATGAGCAGTAAAGACGAGTTCGATGGAGAGCCGGTTGAGCAGGTCTTGGAGCTGTGGCGCGGAGAGCTGCTTGTCCAGACAGAGTTTGACCAGTGCGGCCAGTGAGCCGCGTGGTGGTTTGTGCAAGATGTCCGGTGTGTTGAGTTCTGCGCTATAGCGTCGCCGGATGCGATGATGCTGCTCAGCGGTGTTGACGAGATGGAAGTAGACGGTAAAAGCCCGAATGACATCAATAGCAGTATCGAGGTCGCATTGCTCAACAATGCTGACGATTTCCTGGTTGAGAGCCTGAATGACGGCTTTGAGGGCAATCTGTTCTTCCGGTAAGGCGAGATGGAGACGTTCGGTGTAGTCACGCAAACGTTTACAACTGCGGCGCAGGCGTTCGACCATTTCAAACACGCTATAGCCGCCGTGCTGTTGGATAGCCTGCCCTAGCGCATTGCCGAGAGTGCGAATATCATGGCGCAGGGGAGCATCCTTCTCGCTGCGGTCGGTAGGTCCTGGCATATCTGGCATGTGCAGCTCTTTCTTGTGATGGATTTGAGAAATCAGGATGAATGATCGACAACGCGGCACATTCCCTGTACCTCTTCCGAGTCGGCACGCCATTGAGCCTTTCTCTCTTGCATGCATAGTATAGCACATGCATAGGGTGCTGGCGGATATCAACTTTGACGAATAGGTGTATATCAGCGTCATTGTATCCTTCCGAGGATCAGAATGGTGGATATTTCCCAAACTATACAGTGCAAAATGCACAGTGCTGGAAAAATGCGAGCATAAAAAGGCTTTTATGCAGGTATACGAGGTGTGTTTTGTGCATATTGCACAAAATGAAAGGATGTACTTCTCGTAAAATGTCTCTATGTTAAAGAATATGGGCAATTTATACTTAACAGCAAAGAGCATGCCTCAGTGAAGCGGCAAATGCGTGTGATTTCTCCCTATGCAGTGTGAGCAACCGATATGGTAATGATGCCATTGGTCTTGAGACTGTTTTGGATACGACACGAAAAGAGGACTAACGACATGGCTGCTCAAGCACCATCTGATACCGGAATGAAGGCAACACTCGGCCTCACCGGCGTCACTATTAACGCAATGGCTCTGATTGCCCCCGGAGCCTTCCTGTGGACCACTTATCAGTTGCAGGCTGCGCCCGGCTCAGCAATGAGCATGTGGGCATCCGTATTTGTAGCGACCGCGATTGCTCTGTTAACTGCGATTGCGTATGCTACACTCGCCAAACGCTATCCCGAAGCGGGTGCAGGTAGTTCCTACTACTTTGCAGAAATTTCTATTCTACAGCATGAGGAGCATCGCCACTTTAAGTTTGCCCGTCTTGCCAAATTTGTTGTTGGTTGGGCCTCACACCTGTATTACTGGGTGTATCCTGGTGTGATGGTAGCCTTCATGGGCCTCGTTATCACGTACATCATCCAGACTTTTAATCCCAGTTTTGGAACACCAATCCAGGAAATTATCGTCTGTGTCGTTTTTGCAATTATCGTAGGTGCAATCGCCTATATCGGTGTCTCTGGCGCGACTGTTGCCAACATCATCATCAATGCCATTCAGATTATCGCCCTAGTGACGTTCTCTGCTCTGGCAATTGCTTATCGTCTCCAGCATCCAAACGTTCACTACCTGCATCCCAGCGCGTTGAGCGTCATCACCCCGCATGACCTGAATGGCCTGATTTATCAGTCCACGATTGCGATTCTGCTCGTGGTCGGTTTCGAGTCGGCAACAGCATTAGCTGCTGAGGCGAAAAACCCAGGGCGCGACATTCCACGCGGTGTTATTCTCTCGCTGGTCATTCAGGCGGTTATCTTCTACTTCCTGGAGTACTTCGCAGCCAATTTCTTTGTTAACAGCGGCTATACATTTAAAACAGCCACCGGTACGGTTTCTGGTTTCGCAGCGGCGAACGCTTCGGGCGCACCGATTGGCGATATGGTCAAGATCATCGGCGACCAGATGCTAGGTGGTAACGGTACTGCACTGGCAATTATCCTGGCGGCAACCGTCGTGATTGCTCTGGTCGGCACTTCGCTCTCCTGCTTGAATACAGGCGTCCGCGTTACTTATGCAATGGGCAAAGACTCTGAACTACCAGTAGTCTTCGGTTTCTTGCATGGCAAATATCGCACACCTCACGTTGGGGTAATCATCCTGACCACGCTCTCCGCCATCATCGGTGCGTATGGTGTGCTGAGCGTTGACAACCTGACACAGGTGACGCTGGTCTCCAATATCGGCACGTTCCTGCTCTATGGCATGACCTGCATCGTTTGTATCGTCGCTTTCGCTGGTGTGGTTGGACGCGGCGTCTTCAGTACCGTGCTCGCCCCTGCATTGGGCGCATTGCTCAATGTGCTGATGTTGATCGGTGTAATCTACTACGCTATCACATCGGGTGGCTCAACACAGGTTGATACGATTATCGCACTGGTCTTTAGCGTTGCCTGGTTGGTGATTGGCTTCGGCTATCTCTACATCCAGCAATTGGCGAAAGGCGTTCCTATTCTGCACCCGGAGGATTACAAAGAGAAGAAGGGTATCTCGGTTGAGGCGGGTGGTGGCAAGTAGTCTCGCATAGACGACTACGCAGCATCGCATCGCACAATCTCTGCGATCTACCTAACATAGCATAACACGAGGCATGGGTGACAGCTACTGTGACCCATGCCACTCCCTATGCTGGTGAATTGCCATATGTGCAATGTCACATATAGCTTTTGCCAGGAATAGGGACTCTTTTGTCCAAAATAGCCCTGGTGCTTGTCGGTTGCCTGTGCTATACTAGAGGCGTGACAAAGCGTTGACTTGAAAAAGGATGAGCTTACAGAGGCTATGACAATAACGTATGCACCAGGGGCGCAGGTCGATCATTACGAAATTATCAAGATGCTTGGGCATGGCGGCATGAGTCGTGTTTACCTCGCCTTAGATGTCAAGACGCAGCAAACCATGGTTCTCAAATTTCTCAACGAGGACCTGCTCGGCAATATTGCGGTCTTTGAACGTTATCAGCGCGAGGCCGAGATCGGTAGCCGCATCGACCACCCACACGTGCAGCATATGCTCAACACTGACGAACAGCGCAGCGACCAATATCTTGTCATGGAGTATATCCAGGGCCGCACACTGCGGGCTGTGCTGGAGGACGCTGCTCCTAATCTTTTGCCCATTGGCGAGGTGTTGCGTTTGACGCTCCAGATTGGCGAAGCCCTGGCCTATTGTCATGAACATGGCGTCTTTCATCGCGATATCAAGCCAGAAAACATCATGATCCAGGATGATGGTAACGTGAAGATCATTGATTTTGGTG
>DAICZM010000404.1 GCA_027311145.1 Ktedonobacterales bacterium | reverse complement strand
ACTATGAGCAGGCCTATCGGCATTTACATGAGGCCCTGATGATCTTCCAAAGCCTTCAAGAGCAGCGTCAGAGTGCGCTGACGCGCCGTGAACTGGGAACCCTGGCGCGGCTACAAGGACAGTTGGAAGAAGCCGACCTGTATTATCGCGAGGCCTTGGCTCTGCTTATACAGTTAGACGACCAACGGGAAGTAGCGGTGACGCGCCTGAATTTGGCAATGCTGGCGCGTTTGCAAGGGAAACGCCAAGAGGCGGATGACCTCTTAATGGCGGCCTTGCATACTTCGCGTCGCATCCAAGACCGCCATAATGTAGCCCATGTCCTGAATGAACTGAGCTTTCTTCTGGAGCAACAGGAACAATGGGAACAATCATTGCAGGCACTGCTCAGTGTTGGTGTTGGGCTAGCATTGGTACAATCTCCCGATGTCTCTCTTATCGAGCAACGACTTGCGCTCCTGCGCACGCGTATGGGCGAAGCGGCCTTTCTGGCAGTCGTGAGACAGACTGCCACTGCGATGGCGGAGCCAGCGTATGGCTTGGAGCAAGAGGCGTGGGCGACTGCGCTCTGGAAGCTGATTGCATAGCACTGCGTCGTGCTGAGAGAAGGAGCATGGCCAGAGGGAAGCACCGTGAATTTTTGTGATAGCTAGAAATATTGCTCACCTTTATGGTATGATGTGTATATCCCACATGTTCTGGTATACATCGCTGTATGCTTAGTGCCGTACAGTGTTTTTGTGTTTTTGTATACTAGTTGCCTTATTTCATAAGGAGAAGCAAACCAATGGCTCTAGAAACCCTCACGTCTCCTGGCTTGGAAAAAGGAATTGAGACACATGGTATCGAACGTGTCTCGCCAAAAACCCGCGCCGATGTCCGTATCTTCGACAATTTTACCATGTGGCTATCCGCCAATCTTGTTATCTCGACGGTGGCTTTGGGTGCGCTGGCAATTCCCGTCTTTCAATTGGGCTTTTGGGATAGTGTAGCTGCTATTATCGTCTTCAATATCTTAGGGGTCTTGCCGGTTGCTTTCTTTTCCACACTGGGGCCAAAACTTGGCCTGCGTCAGATGACTATCTCGCGCTTCTCATTTGGCTGGATTGGCGCGATCATCATGGCTCTCTTCAACGTGGCGGCCTGCATTGGCTGGTCTGCCGTCAATGTGATCGTCGGTGCGCAGATTGTCACGGCCTTAAGTAATGGCAAAATCCCCAATTGGGTTGGCATTCTGGTGATTGCCATTCTCACGACGGCAGTGAGCCTCTATGGTTATCGCTATGTCCATCGCTATGAGCGATACGCTTGGGTCCCAATGGCCATCATTTTTGTGATTTTGCTTGTTGTCGCGGGACCACACATGGCGATTGTGCCAACGCCTGCCTTTAATATTGTGGAAGTTGCCTCTTTTGTCTCCTTTGGTGGAGCGGTTTTTGGTTTCGCGACGGGCTGGAGTTCATATGCAGCCGACTATAATGTCAATCAACCCGAAGAGACTTCCGCCAGTCGCGTGTTCTGGCTGACCTTTCTGGGCGTGACGATCCCTTGTATCCTGCTAGAACTTCTGGGAATGGCATTGACGACGTATTCGCCGTATGGCAAGGCGGCCCTCAATGGTGGCGGCGATCTGTTGGCAGCGGTGGTCAGTCAGTTGGGTGGTTTTGGCTCGTTTTTGTTGGTCTTGCTTGCGCTGAGCGTAATTGCCAACAACATTCCCAACGATTATAGCCTGGGTCTTTCGATGCAAGTCCTTGGCAAGGCCTTTCAGCGCGTCAATCGTGCCATCTGGACGTTGATAGGCGCAGTCGTCTACATTATCATTGCCATCCCAGCCGCAGGCCATTTTGATACAGCCCTCAGCTCCTTCTTGTTGTTAGTGGCCTACTGGCTTGGCCCCTGGGCAATGATCCTGACACTGGAGCATTTTGTATTTCGGCACGGCAACTACAATGTGGATGACTGGAATACCCGTAGCGCATTGCCTATCGGCTGGGCCGCGATGGTTTCAATGGCAATTGGTCTAGTCGGTGTCTATCTTGGTGTTGGCCAGTACCCAACCTTCGTCGGTCTCATCGCGAAACTCTTCAATGGACCGTATGGCATGGATATCGGCTTTGAGCTGGGGGTTATATTCGCTGCCGTTGCCTATCTGATTTTGCGTCGTATAGAGCTAAACGCCAACCAACGCTAACTCTGGTGGATGACTGGCAAATAGTCACTTGCACGCATATACTGGGGAAGATGGTGTTTTCGTCTTTGTACGCAGGCATCACCTTCCCTTTATTTTTGCTATGGAAGAAGGTAGCCGTATGCAGTATGATTTGTTACTTCGTCATGCACACCTACACCGACGCGCTGACCTGGTGGATATTGCAGTAAAAGATGGCATGTTTGCTGCTGTCGCCCCTGATCTAGCACAGGCCACAGCCGTGCGCGAATTGGACGTGGAAGGCTGTCTTGTCGTTCCACCGTTTATTGATGCGCATGTTCATCTGGATGCCGTCCTCACTGTCGGTCAACCCCGCTATAACACGACTGGAACGCTGCTAGAAGGCATTCAAATCTGGAGTGAGCGCAAGCCCAGTTTAACGCACGAAGATGTCAAGCAGCGTGCGCTGGAAGCGATCCGTTGGGAAGTGGCGCAGGGCACACTCTATATTCGCAGTCATGTGGATGTCTGCGATCCCAACTTAACGGCATTACGCGCTCTCCTAGAAGTGCGTGAAGAGGTGCGCGATATCTGTGAGTTGCAGTTGGTCGCCTTTCCGCAGGATGGTATTCTCTCTTTCCCCAATGGGCGTGAGTTAATGCGCACGGCCATGGAATTGGGTTGTGATCTTGTTGGTGGTATCCCTCATTATGAGTGGACACGCGATATGGGCGTTGAGGATGTCCATTATGCCTTTGCGCTGGCACAAGAATTTCAGCGTGATATTGATTGTCACTGTGATGAGACGGACGATCCCCATTCGCGTTTCACCGAGGTGATGGCGGCTGATACCCTTACCTATGGCTGGCAGGGGCGTGTCACGGCCAGCCACTGCACGGCGATGCATTCTTATGACAATGCTTATGCCTTCAAGCTGCTGCGTTTGCTTGCCCGTGCGCAGGTCAATGTAGTAGCGAATCCTTTTGATAATGTCGTCTTGCAGGGCCGCTTCGACACTTACCCGAAACGACGCGGCATCGCACGCGTGAAAGAACTGCTGGCGGCAGGGGTCAATGTTGCACTTGGGCATGATTCTATTATGGACCCCTGGTTTCCACTTGGCCGGGGCGATATGTTGGCAGCAGCGCAACTGGCTCTGTTTCTCTGCCATATGAGCGGCTATGAAGAGATGAGCGAGGTGCTGGATTTGATTACGAGCAATGCCGCTAAAGTCTTGCGTGTGCAAGACCGCTATGGTATTGACGAGGGCAAGCCTGCCGACTTTCTCGTGCTTGACGCGCCCTCAGCCTTTGAAGCTCTGCGTCTTATTCCTGCACGTTTGCACGTCTTTAAGGATGGACGCGAGGTAGCGACAACGCTCCCTGCAAAAAGTATCGTCAGGCGCGCAGCTGCATTGGATGGGCAGGTGGTACACTTCCGTCGTTAATGGTGCTTCTGCTGATGAGGAAATGTCTTAGAGAATATTGACGGCGCGAGCGGCAAGCAATACGACGATCACAAGCGAGATAAGAGCTTCGATCATCATCAACATTTTCGCCACTCGCGTCATTGGATAGGTGTCAGCCGGGCTAAGAGCGGTCGCGCCGGTAAAGGCCAAAAAGACATAATCGAGAAAGTGTGGACTCCAAGCCGTCGTATTCCCACTGACTTGCTGTGGAAACATAAAATCGGCTAGCTGATGGTTGTTCTGATGACGTTTGATTGGCCCACCGCCATCAACCTCCCAGTACCAGAGTGCAAACACGAGAATGTTGGATATCCAGAGGACCATCGCTGAACGGAGCAATGTGATAGCCTGGTTTGATGTACTGCTCGTGAGTGTGAAAATCAAAAATATCACACTACTGATCAATGCACCTGTTACCACTGCGAGCAAGATAAAGGCTAGCGTGCGTTTCACTCTGTAGGGGAGCGTGAGATCAGTTAACCCTTCGATGATAAAGGGACTCGAGAGAATGACTTCAATCACGAGTGGAAGCCAGCCTGGGCCAAAGGTGAGATTGGAAGGTAGGATCGCGTTGAGAATGCCGAGAGCAAGAATGCCAATCACGGCCTGCCAACGCGGGGCAATGCCATGTGAGACAGGTGTTGTCTCTGCTGCTTGTGACGTTTCTGGTGAAGATGCCATCAGTGTTTATTACTCCTGCAAATTGGAACACTATTACGTTTGACATTTTAACCTACGATGCCGCCAGATACAATGGGGGTTTGATGGATTGTGTCTACGTCGTGCTTTGTCAAACGTCATGGCGACTGTTTTGGCAGTTCATTCATCTTCATGAGATAGACAGGCATGAGATAGACAGGCATGACACCCACAAGGGGTGTCACTACATATATGACGCACATAAAATGTATTGACAC
>DAICZM010000403.1 GCA_027311145.1 Ktedonobacterales bacterium | reverse complement strand
GGCCACTGCTGATGCTACGCCTAGGTCAATTGCGGGTTCTTCCAGGGTAAAGCCGCCCACCACGTTTGCATAGACGTCGTGATTGCCAACGGCCAAACCGACGCGCTTGGTCAAGACAGCCAGCAGCATCAGGAGCCGATTATATTCGATGCCATTGGTGGTATGACGTGCATTGCCGAAATTAGTGGGCGTCACGAGTGCTTGCACCTCGACCAAGATAGGGCGCGTGCCCTCCATGCTAACCACGACGGCGGAGCCGGTTGCGCCAACCGCTCGATCTGCCAGGAAGACCGCAGAGGGATTCGTGACCTCGACCAGTCCCTCCCCTTGCATCTCGAAGACGCCCACCTCGTGCGTCGCCCCAAAGCGGTTCTTGACACCGCGTAGCAAGCGATAGGAGTGGTAACGTTCACCTTCGAGGTAGAGGACCGTGTCGGCGATATGTTCCAGGGCTTTTGGTCCTGCAACTACACCTTCTTTGGTGACATGTCCGATCACAAAGATGGGAATATGGGTGCTTTTTGCCAGTTGCATTAATTGGAAGGTACATTCGCGCACCTGACTGATGCTGCCGGGTGCTGCGGTCAAATGTGGGGCAAAAACGGTTTGGATTGAGTCGATAATCACCAGAGCCGGTTTGAGGCGATGTACGGCCTCTATAATGGTATCCAACTCGGTTGCTGCTAGCAGATAGAGGCGGCCCTCGCTGATATCCAGACGTTCTGCGCGCATCTTGACCTGCTCAATAGACTCTTCGCCAGAGATATACAGCACCGTGCCAACGTGGTGTGCAATGGCCCCAGAAACCTGAAGCAGTAGGGTTGATTTGCCAATACCGGGTTCGCCGCCAATCAGCGTGAGAGAACCCGCGACGAGACCACCGCCCAAGACGCGATCCATCTCACTGTAGCCGACGGAGATGCGTGTTTGCGCAAGTGGTTGAATATCGGGAAGCGCAATGGGTATTTGTGTCCCTTGACCCGTCTGGGCATTGCCCAGTACGGCCTGACGGCGTTGCTGGGCGGCTGCGGCAGGCGTTTCAGTAACTTCCTCAAGGGTATTCCACGCTGCACAGTCGGGGCACTTGCCCATCCATTTGCTTTGCTCGCCGCCGCACTGCTGGCAGACATATTTTGTACGTAATTTTGCCATACTGTTTTTTAATGCAGAGTTTTATAAGGTGAATAAGAATGAGGTGAAGAGCAAGAGAGGGGTGTGAAAAATCATACCCCTCTACTGCTGAACTAAGCTTCGGAACTGCTTCCGCTCTCACCGCCTGCCGTAAGCGCGGCTTCAGGCATGGTGGGAGCAGGGAGCTGCTCGATACGATTGCGGGCCTGCAAGGAGATATCATCGTTTTCCACGATAGCTTCGATCAGATCACCGGAGCGGAATTTCCCTTGCAAGAGACCTTCTGCTAAGGGGTCTTCGATCATGCGTTGAATGGTGCGGCGTAGTGGGCGCGCTCCATACTGCGGGTCGAAGCCCTTCTCGATCAGGAAGTCCTTTGATGGTTGTGGGACCACGAGTTCGATCTGCTGCTCTGTCAATTGGACGCGCACGCGATTGAGCAGCAGGTCAACGATAGAGTACATCTCTTCCATGCGTAGTGAATGGAAGACGATGATTTCATCAATACGGTTCAGGAATTCGGGCTTGAAGGTATTCTTCAGTTCGCCGAGAACCTTGCCCTTCATGGAATCATATTCGTTCTGGCTGGCTTTCGCTTTGTCTTTCGACTGACGGAAACCGATAGATGCCTCTTTGTTGAGCAGAGAAGCACCAACGTTTGATGTCATGATGATAATCGTATTGCGGAAGTCTACCGTGCGGCCCTTCGCGTCGGTCAACTTGCCATCCTCAAGGATTTGCAGCAGCATGTTGAAGACATCGGGATGGGCTTTCTCGATTTCGTCAAGCAGAATCACGCTGTACGACTTACGTCGCACGGCCTCGGTTAACTGACCGCCTTCTTCATAGCCGACATAGCCCGGAGGTGCGCCTACGAGACGAGCCGCCGAGTGGCGTTCCATGAACTCTGACATGTCAATTTTGATCAGTGACTCTTCGCTGCCAAACATAAACTCGGCGAGTGCTTTTGCCAGTTCTGTTTTACCAACGCCTGTTGGACCCATAAAGATGAACGAGCCAATAGGGCGTTTGGGGTCTTTCAAACCGGCTCGCGCACGACGGACGGCACGAGCGATCTTTTCGATAGCCTCGTTTTGGGCAATAACCCGCGAATGGAGTGCCTCTTCCATCTGGAGGAGCCGTTGGGACTCTTCCTGGGCAATACGCATAACCGGGATGCCTGTCCACATCGAGACAATTTGGGCGATCTCTTCCTCGCCAACCGTTGGTTTCTCGCTACCGCGTTCGCGATGCCAACCGGACTCCAGCTTGGAGATGCGCTCGCGCAGCTTTACTTCGCGCTCGCGTAGCTCGGCTGCCAGTTCGTACTCTTGTTGCTGGATAGCGGCTTCTTTTTCACGGAGAACCGACTCCAGACCCTTCATGGCCTCTTTGAGATTAAGAGGAGCCAGCGAATTTTGCATACGCACGCGGCTGGCGGCCTCGTCAATCAGGTCGATGGCTTTGTCAGGCATGAAGCGATCGGTGATATAGCGGCTTGCCATCTCAGTTGCGGCTTTAAGAGCCTCGTCTGTGATGGTGAGACGATGATGTTGCTCATAGCGTTCGCGAATGCCTTTGAGGATTTCGATGGTTTCCTCAATGCTAGGTTCGCGGACAATGACTTCTTGGAAGTGACGTTGAAGAGCCGCGTCGCGCTCAATATACTTGCGGTATTCGTCAAGTGTTGTTGCGCCAATACACTGTAACTCGCCGCGCGCTAGGGCGGGTTTCAAGATGTTGGCGGCATCGACTGCACCTTCGGCTGCACCGGCACCGACCAGGGTATGAACCTCGTCAATGAAGATGATGCAGTCACGGCTATTGCGAATCTCCTCGATGATTTTTTTGAGGCGTTCCTCAAACTCACCGCGATATTTCGTGCCAGCCACAAGGGAACCCACATCGAGCGTGAGCAGGCGTTTGTTCGCCAGCGTTTCGGGAACTTCACCAGCGACAAGCCGCTGGGCCAGCCCCTCAACAATGGCTGTCTTGCCAACACCCGGCTCACCGATCAGTGCCGGGTTGTTCTTGTTACGACGCGAGAGAATCTGGATAACGCGCTCAATCTCTTGGTGGCGACCGACGACTGGATCTAATGTGCCCGCACGGGCGGCAGCGGTCAGGTCGATGCCCATTTGATCAATTGTCGGGGTCTTCGAGTGCTTGGCGTCACGCTCATGTTGTGGACCGGCTTGGCTTAGCACTTGAATGGTTTGAGTGCGCACCTTTTCCAGGTTGACGCCCAGGCTCTCCAGGACACCAGCGGCGATCCCTTCGCCTTCACGCACGAGGCCCAGCAAAAGATGCTCTGTGCCAATATAATGATGATTCAGGCGACGGGCCTCATCGACGGCCAGTTCAATCACCTTTTTGGCGCGTGGCGTCAAGCCGATTTCGCCTAAGACAATGCGATCACCACGCCCAATGATAAATTCGACGGCACTGCGAACTTTGTTCAGTTCAACACCGAGATTTGCCAGGACTTTTGCTGCAACACCATCTCCCTCGCGCACAAGGCCGAGTAGAAGGTGTTCTGTGCCAATATAATTGTGCTGGAAACGTTGCGCCTCTTCTTGAGCTAAGCTCAAAACCTTGCGCGCACGCTCCGTAAATTTGTCAAATCGATCTCTATCATTCACCTGTTTGTCACCCCCCTTTCAGTGGCAGAGGGTGGAACCGGCCCCTCTGTGTCGCTCAGGTAAACAGCATTCTTCATCATACAATATGAACTAAACAGCGTCAAGGATAACAATTACGCCTCCCGTCTGTCGCTCTACACACATTAACTCCTACCGAGAAACAATCGACCTCTACGCTCCTCCACTGTAGAGTGTTGGCTGCGAAGAGGTCTTATTCTCATCTGTTCAGGTACGGTCTGCATATGCAAATAACGTAAGCGTGTCAGATGCCTCTGTGCTAGTCGCTTCTTTCCCCTCTACTAGAAAGAAAGACGGGAAAATGATGTCTCCAGCTACAGTACTCGGTATAGTATAGTAAGGCCTGATAACTTTATAGAGTGTCGCATAATGCCTCTGCTCCATTGCAGAGACACCAACGACTGTAATATCAGCATATAGCCAGGAAAGAAGTGCTTGCGTAAAGCTGTTTCATTCCTTGTCAGGTTGTGTTCTGGTGAAATGTGCCTGTAAGAAGAGTATATCACTTAGGGGGACGAGAAACAAGGTTCGTAAATGCTCTGCGTGTGTTTTTCACAAAATCATCACACTACTGCTCAGATAGCTAGATTATTGGCGAGCAAAACGGAGCGGCATCGGCCCCGCAAACATGCCTATAGTGGTGATGTCCTGGGTCTGTTAACTGCGCATATTTGTATAACAGAGGGCATGGAGAGCGCAACGTAGCATGTGGAGAGCGCAACGTAGCATGGGGAGAGCGCAACGTAGCATGG
>DAICZM010000402.1 GCA_027311145.1 Ktedonobacterales bacterium | reverse complement strand
CCATTGAATGTGGATAAAAAAGAACGAGCTGCAATGGTCTCTGGAGATGAAAAAAAGTTTAGAGAGGAATTCTCATGAAACAGAGACTTGTACACATTTTCAACGAGTTATCCACAATTTTTGAGGACTTATCCACTTTATGCCACTCGGCATGGCTCTGAAACGCCGCTTGCCAGCCGTTACTCTGTGGATAAGTTATCCACAGGAAATGTGGACAGTGTAATTGTCTTCTGTAAGAGTGTGGACAATGTGGATAACTTATCCACAGGAAATGTGGATAACTGAAATGGTGACAAATCTTTCATGATCTTGATGAGCAATTCGTCATCTTATCCACAAGCTCTGTGGATAACTGGGGGAGAAATGTGTAAAAATCTCTCTAGTATTCTTTAAGGACCAGAGATGCATTGCGTGTCAATACTTATTTTTGCGTACATTTCTTGATATAGTTCCCCTGCATCTCTCTGCGATAGCCGTGTGTGTCCTTAACATGCTATACTCGATAGGGGAGCTAACTGATATGCTCGTAGCGAGTCGGAAAGAGGCTGCTGATGATACAAGAACGCTCACTTCAGATCTTAAAGACACTTTTACCTGCTGGAGCAGTATTTACTGATAAGGCATCATTATTGACATATGAATCCGATGCAGGACTTGATAAAGCGTTACCTGATGGTATTGTATTTCCATGTAATGCTGAAGATATCGTGCAAATCGTGCGTTGGGCTGCCCTACATAATGTTCCACTGATCGCACGGGGAGCAGGCACGGGCCTCTCCGGTGGAGCGGTGGCTGATCGCGGCGGCGTGATTGTCGAGTTTTCGCGCATGAATCATGTCATTCATGTGGATGAGTACGGGCGGCGTGTGATCGCTGAGCCAGGGGTAGTTAACCTTGTGCTGGATAATCAAGTCAAGCAGCATGGTCTCTATTTCCCACCAGACCCGGCAAGTCAGCGCGCCTCGACGTTAGGGGGCAATGTGGCGGAGAACTCTGGTGGGCCACACTGCTTCAAATATGGCGTCACTACAAACTACATCCTCGGCCTGGATGTTGTGCTGGCTGATGGGCAGCGCGTGCATGTGGGCGGTCCCGCTCTTGATTATCCCGAATATGATTTGTGCGGTCTGATTACAGGCAGTGAAGGTATGCTGGCACTCATGAATAGCATTACGGCCCGCCTTGTGCGCAACCCTCCTGGCGTAAAGACCATGCTAGCCATCTTTCATTCGGTAGAAGACGCGGGGCATGCCGTTTCTGCGCTGATTGCTGCTGGCCTCGTGCCGGCGACAATGGAACTGATGGATCAGAAAATCATTGGGATTGCTGAGCCATTCGCCCAGGCTGGCTTGCCGTTAGACGCCGGGGCTATTCTGATTATCGAGCTTGATGGTTATCCTGAGAGCTTAGATGGACAAGCCGCTGAAATCGAGCAATTGGCCCGCCAACATGGCGCGTATGCTATCCGCACCGCTCAAACCGCCGAAGAACGCACGCGAATCTGGTTGGCGCGTAAGAGCGTGGCGGGGGCGATCTCGCGTCTGGCTCCCGCCTATTATACCGTCGATGTCACCGTTCCACGCAGTCGTTTGGCCGAGGTACTGGCCAAAGTCGATGTCATTTGTGAACGCTATCAAGTGCGCACTGGCTATCTGCTGCATGCGGGTGATGGCAATCTACACCCCATGATGCTGATTCCCAATCCCTCTGATCGCGCCTTAATCCAGCGTGTGCTAGAGGCCAGCCATGAGATGGTGAAGCTCTGTGTTGATATGCAGGGCAGTCTGACGGGCGAGCATGGTGTTGGCATCGAGAAACGCGATTATATGTCACTCATGCACACGCCCGCTGAACTGTTGGCTATGTGGGATGTCAAGCTGGCGTTTGATCCCGCCAATATCCTCAATCCGGGCAAGGTCTTTCCCTCGCCCGCCGCACACGAAAACGGTCCGTTCGCTGGCTATACCACTGCATCACTCCCGCTAGATCACACTCTGCAAATTGACACATTTTTCGCGCCCACTACTGCCGATGAGGCCGCACGTGGCTTAGCAGCGATCGCGCAGCAAGGCAGGAGCGTGCGTATTACAGGAGCTGCGCACGAACAGCCTCACATGAATGCGACCAGCATTATTCTGTCTACTGCGCACTTTAGTGGCATTAAGGCCTATGCTCCCGATGATCTTTATATCACGGTAGGGGCAGGAACGCCTCTTGTCGAGGTGCAGCAGTTTCTTGCCGCTGAGCGTAAAATGGTTTCGCTAGCCTCGCCCTGGCCCACTGCCACTGTCGGTGGTTTGGTTGCGGCCAATGTAAATGCACCGCTCCGTATGCGCTATGGGGCTGTGCGCGACGTGGTCTTATGCGCGACGGTGGCTTTAACTGACGGCCGCTTGATTCGTGTTGGGCGGCCCATTGTCAAAAACGTGGCGGGCTACGATCTCACACGAGCCTTTGTGGGTTCCTATGGCACGCTTGGCCTGTTGACAGATGTCACGCTCAAACTGGTCGTGCAGCCACGCAAACAGTGTACGCTACTCTATCCTGTTGATGACTTGCAACACGGCTTGCTATGGGCTAAAAAAATGCTGCCACTTAGTCTGGTAGCCTCGGCTATTGTGCTGACAAAGGGGCATGCGCAGACCGCTCTGGCGGGTCTGCCCAATAGCCCTTATCTGCTTGCCTATACTGCTGAAGGGGTTGCGGAAGATGTGCAAGCCGAATTGACTCAGGTGCGAACGGCCTTGCATGCTGTACATGCTCCTCAACCTGTCGAGCTTGAGTCCTGGACGGGAACCGATCTCTGGACGGCTCTGCTCACACAAACGACGAAAGATGCCATGCTGGTGCGCATAGGCGTGCCGACTCGTGATCTTCCCGTCTACCTGCAAGATAACGCAGCTCTGCTCAACCAGGGAAGCTATATTGCTGATATCAGTGCGGGTTTTGTCTATACGCTGACCTCGTGGGAGAATGCGGACGAGGCCGAGTTGTGGGTAACGGCTCTGCGTCAGGCCGCTCTTGCTGCTCAGGGCTATGCGCTGGTCATGGAGATGCCCGCTGCTTTTATGCATCGTGTCGAGCGTTGGGGCTATGAACCGCAAAGTCTGGCTGTCATGCGCCGTTTGAAGCAGCGTTGGGATGCGCAAAATATTCTTAACCCAGGCATGTTTATTGTTGGATAGCCCTTGTGGTTACCCGTCGTGCTGTGCCGCAGGGCAAGGAGAAATCAGCCACAGAGAGAGGGCGCAAACCCAGTACGCCAGAACACATCCATGTGATATACTTTTCCTAACAAGGAGGAGAGGAGCCACATGGAAGACCTGATCATCTTTAGCGGAAACGCGAATCGACAATTGGCTGCCGCTATCTGCCGTCATTTGCGCATTTCGCTAGGCGAAGCCGATGTGTTTCAATTCAGTAACGAGAATATCTTCGTAAAAATTAATGAAAATGTGCGCGAGCGCGATGTCTTTATTGTTCAGCCCTTTAGCACACCTGTGAACCGCTCGATCATGGAGCTACTGATTATGATCGATGCTCTTAAACGTGCCTCTGCCTATCGCATCACGGCTGTCATTCCCTATTTTGCCTATGGACGCACCGATAAGAAAGATCAGCCGCGTGTGCCCATCACGGCCCGCCTGATCGCGGATTGCATCACGGTAGCGGGAGCGCATCGCGTCTTGACAATGGATATGCATGCAGGCCAGATTCAGGGCTTTTTTAATATTCCCGTCGATGAATTGACTGCGCAAATCACCCAGGCACGCTATTTTTCCGAAAAAGACCTGCCTGACCTGACGGTGGTTTCTGCGGATGAAGGTTTTGCCAAGAAAGCTCGCAAGCTCGCAGATCGCTTGAATGCTCCTCTCGCCATCGTGGAGAAACGCCGCGTTGGCAATAACGGACATACCGAAGCAATGGGTATCATCGGCCACGTTGAAGGACGGAATGCTCTGATTGTCGATGATGAAATTGATACCGCCGGCTCACTCACCCAGGCCGTGCGCGTTGTGCATGAACATGGCGCACGCGATATCTATTGCTGTGCCACACACGGCGTTTTATCGGGTCCCGCCATTGAACGTCTTGGGCGTGCCCCTATTAAAGAGATTGTGCTGACCGACTCAATCCCGCTGCCCGAACAGAAACGCCAACCCAACATGACGCTACTTTCAGTGGCCGAGCTATTCGCTGGCGCAATTAGCCGCATTCACGATGGTCGCTCCGTTACAGAGCTGTTTCGCTAGCATACGCACGGTGAGAGAACCCTGATGATCGGATCGCGTTTAACAAATTACTATGGCGGCACAGGTGCAGGGTACGACAAGCTACCACAAGGGCCAATACCGCTTAATTAGGTGCAACCTATTCGTGCGGTGGTTGCCCGTCGTGGCCCCACGATGGCCCGTCCGTTCACCAAACGTGTGCAATGACGTTTGACAGAGCCGTAGGGACCGATTCATCGCGTCCGTCGTGCCCAAACAGCAAGTATCCCATTATACATCGACCGTGGCAGAAGGGACGGGCAACCACAAGGGCCAATACCGCTTC
>DAICZM010000401.1 GCA_027311145.1 Ktedonobacterales bacterium | reverse complement strand
GCGTCATATAGGCAAAAGCCGTGAGAAGAGCCACAATGGCAATCGCGCTTTTGATGATTGAGGCTACAACAATATTGTTCAAGAAACTAAGCATGGGCTACCTCCTCCGCAGTGCTGCGCTGCGTTCCGTCAGTACGCACACCCTGCGTTCCCAGGTCTTCCCAGGTCAAGCCGGCATAAAATGGGTTGCTTGCGGCAATTTCCAGCAAGATATCGCGAGGGCCACTATAGGTCCACTGTTTGCCTAGATAGCTTGCCAGCTCACACAGAATCTCCCAATCTGGCTTGGCCTCTGGCAGAGGACGTAAAGCGCGCCGAATAGCCTGCACATGATGATCGACATTGGTCATACTGCCCTCTTTTTCGGCAAAAGTGACGGCTGGTAGGACCACATCGGCTTGCAGTGCGCTCTCACTCAGCATAGTATCCTGCACAACGATAAATTCTAAGGTAGAGGGCAATGAAGATGTCGATAGATGACGGAGCGGACTTGTACCCATGATGAGCAAGGCCTTGATCTGCGGATTACTCAGCATTTCATCGTAGCTTAGGCCCTTCTGCGGTGCTGGCTGATAGCCAGGGAGCATATCGGGCAACAGGCCCATATCACGCGCACCAAGCGAATTCGCATGCGAGAAGAGCGGACCAACGCCAGCACCAGGGCGGCCAATGTTGTTCGTCATCACCGCCAGAGCTTGCAGGTCTGGCGCAAGATCAGCACAATCAGGATCGAGCGTCGCCAGTTCATCATAGAGAATAATCGCACCCTTTGCGCTCGCGAGAGTGAGGGCAAGCTGCTGGAGTTGCGCCAGCACCTCGCTGCTAAATGCGGATGGATCGGGGCTAATCGAGCCGACGTGCGCCAGCGCGCCCTTGCTGGCTTCCGTCGCATCGGGATTGGCGGCCACGAGGGCGGCGGCCCGCTGAAGCAAAACCTTCGCGGCAAGGCCCGCGCCGTGCTGCGGAATGTTTATTTTGCTGGTAGCAAAGCGGTCCAATTCCGTTTTTTCAGCGTTGACGATATGGATTTGCGCTCCCCCTTTCATGGCTTTCTTGATCCGCAAGTTTAAAACCGGCTGATGCTGATAGGGGTCCGAGGCAATCAGCACGATATGCGAGGCTTTTTCAATCTCGGCAATACTGTTCGTCATCATCCATGGACGGCCCGTCAGGCTATCGCGTCCGCCGGGAAAAGCTCCATGAACATGGTCTACGTTCGGTGTGCCAATCACCTCGCGCAATAATTTCTGGAAGAGATAGGCCTCCTCGTTGGTCGTGCGTGGCGAACCAAGACCACCAACGGCCTGCGCACCGTGCGCAGCAATGATCTCTTTCAGGCGTGTGCTGATATAGGCCATCGCCTCGTCCCAAGTCGCGGCTGTCAGTTTGCCATTGCGCCGAATCAAGGGCGTGCGCAAACGCTCTGGACTATTGACAAACTCAAAGCCCCAACGACCACGGTCACACAACCAGCCGTCATCAATTGCGTCGTTGGCGCGCGATGCCAAACGCATAATTTTATCGACGCGCACATCAACACGCACGTTGCAGCCGACGCTACAGTTGTTGCAGACACTAGGCGTGTGCTTGAGTTCCCAGGGGCGCGACTTAAAGCGGTAGGCGCTCGCAGTTAACGCACCAACAGGACAGATCTCAACCGTATTGCCGGAGAAAATGGAGTCGAAGGCATGATCGGGGGCCGTGCCAACCTCCATGCGGAAGCCACGTGAGATCATCACCAGTCCGTTATCCATTGAGATTTCGGAACTGAAGCGCGTACAACGTTGACATAAGATACAGCGTTCGCGGTCCAGCATGACTTTCTCGCTAACCGGCACGGGTTTGGGATAGTGGCGTTTTGAGAGGTCAAAACGTGTGCCACCGGGACCGTGGCGCAGCGTAAAATCTTGCAAATCGCACTCGCCGCCTTTATCACAAATGGGACAATCGAGCGGGTGGTTAATCAGCAGAAATTCCAATGTGCCGCGTCGGGCCTTCAAGACCTTCTCGGTTTTGGTATGCACGACCATGCCCTCGCTCACAGGCGTGGTGCAAGAGGTCTGAGGCGGCTTGGGCAACTTCTCGATTTCGACAAAGCACATGCGGCATGCCCCCAGCGGTGGCATCTTGGGATGATAGCAATAGATAGGAATTTCGATGCCTGCCTGCTTTGCTGCCGCCCAGACCACTGTCCCAGCGGGGACGGCGACGGGCTTGCCGTCGATCGTTAAATGGATGAGTTCGTCTTTTTTCTCTTCTGGCATATGTTTCTACCGTTTTTATAGGCAATAATAGTAAACATTTTAATGTACACCCGCATGTAAAGCGGTTCCATTGGCTTCCGTGTGGATGCGTCCAGGGCCGACCATACAATGGCCGTGCGTGGCATGATAGAGAAACTCTTCGCGGAACAGCTTGATGCCACTGGTAATACAACTGGTCGCGGCATCACCCAGTGGACAAAATGATTTTCCACTGATATTATCACAGATATCAAGCAGGAGAGCGACATCCTGAGCCTTACCATGCCCATGTTCCAAACGCTCGAGGATCTCGGTCATCCAGTATGTGCCCTCGCGGCACGGCGTACATTTGCCGCATGACTCATCGCGGTAAAACTCGGTCATACGCAGAATAGCCCCCACGATACAGGTATCTTCGTGCATCACGATCACACCACCAGAGCCTGCCATTGAGCCTGCCGCGGCAATCGCCTCATAGTCAAGCGTGGTGTCAACTTTATCTGCACCCAGCATCGGAGCAGAAGAGCCACCGGGAATGATCGCCTTGAGTGGCTTATCGTCAAGCATGCCCCCACCATACTGCTCATCGTAAATAAGCGTGCGCAACGATGTGCCAAGCGGCAATTCGTAATTGCCTGGTTTCTTAACATGCCCACTCAGGCAAAACAGGCGCGTGCCGCTACTCTTTTCTGTACCGTATTGTTTATACCAATCCGCGCCGTTCAGCACAATATGCGGCACAGTACTGAGCGTCTCACAGTTATTGATGACTGTCGGACCACCATAGAGGCCGACCACTGCCGGGAAGGGTGGCTTGAGACGCGGATAGCCACGTCGCCCTTCAAGCGATTCCATTAACGCGCTCTCTTCACCGCAAATATATGCACCTGCTCCACAATGCACGATGATATCGAGGCTATAACCACTACCCAGGATGTTCTGACCGAGCAAACCTGCGGCATATGCCTCTTCCACAGCACGTGAAACCTGCTTAGCCGCCAGTGCTAGCTCGCCACGCACATAAATAAATGCAATGCTCACACGACAAGCAAAGCTGGTCAGAATCACACCTTCAACCAGTTGATGCGGATTTTTCTCCATCAACATGCGATCCTTAAAAGTTCCCGGCTCGCTCTCGTCAGCATTGCAGCACAGATAACGCGGCCTATCGTTCTTCGCGAGAAAGCTCCATTTCAGCCCCGTTGGGAAGCCCGCACCGCCGCGCCCACGCAGGCCCGACGCCTTCACCATCTCGACAAGCTGATCGGGTTGATATTCCTTGAGTGCCTTCTCCAACGCCACATACCCATTGTATTGGCGGTAGACCTCGATGCGATCAATGCCTACAATGTCGATGTTCTTTGTAACAATCAGTTCTGCCATATCTCTGAATCCCTCTTGAAAGCATTTGCTGATGCGCTAACGAACCCCACTCTCGCTCTTCCCCGCGCCCAGCTCCTTATTCCAGCTTGCAACCAGCTCTTCTGCGCGCTCTGGCGCGACATTCTCAACAAAGTCTTCATTGACCTGCAACACAGGGGCAGTACCACAAGACGCGAGACACTCCATCTTTATCAATGTATAGTTGCCATCCGGCGTGGTCTCGCCCGCTTTAATGCCGAGTTGCTGCTCTAAATTGTGCAGGAGCGCGTCGCAATTGCGCAGGTAGCACGAAATGCCGGTACAAACCTTAATCACTTTTTTACCAACGGCCTGTTGGTAATACATCGTATAGAAGGTGGCAACGCTCTCCACATCATCTACCGTCATATTAAGAGCAGCCGCAACCGCCTGTAGACCCTCTTGCGTGATATAACCTTCTTCCTGCTGCGCGATGTACAACGAGGGCATCACTGCCGAGCGCGCCACAGGATAACGGGCAGCAAGATCGCACATGCGTTGTTTTGCCTGTTCTGAAATCATCTGTCAACCTCACCTAGCACGATATCAATACTGCCGATAGAAGCAACAACATCCGAGAGCAGCCCGCCATCAAGCATCAGGGGCAAGAGCTGCAAGTTGGCGAACGAGGCCCCCCGCACGTGCATGCGATATGGTTTTGCACTGCCATCGCTGACGATATAGTAGGCCAGCTCACCCTTTGGTGACTCTGTGCGCACAAAAACTTCACCTTTTGGCGGACGATAGCCTTCGGTGAAAAGCTTGAAGTGATGGATCAAGGCTTCCATACTGCCTGTGATCTGCCACTTGGGCGGGGGAGCAATCTTGGGGTCGCTCACACGATAGGCTCCGGTGGGCATACCCTCCACCGCCTGCTTGACAATGTTGAGGCTCTGCTCCATCTCCAGCATACGAACCATATAG
>DAICZM010000400.1 GCA_027311145.1 Ktedonobacterales bacterium | reverse complement strand
TTCGCAAACAGGCCAAGAACAGGCGTTGTCTGCTCTAGTTTCATACGCGCAACTGCGCTGGCTCGATGCGGGTCTGCTGCTTATACTGGCTCTAGTAGCACTATTACCCCGCATTTTCATGGCCTTGCGCCTAGATGTCGTCACGGATGAGATTGTTTATATCCTCGGTGGCAAAACATATTTACCGCTCCTACTACATTTACGGATTGGCAACAGCGGATGGATGTATAATTATGAACATCCCCCTTTCGTCAAATTGCTGATTGGAGCAAGTATCGCAATCAATACAGCTCTGAATCATCCTTTTAGCGAACTCTTTGCAGCGCGCATCCCCAGTATTCTCAGCGGAACAGCGTTGATCGTTGCCATGTACTGGCTTGGCCGCGCACCTTTTGGGCGCGTTGTGGCCTTGCTTGCCGCATTGAGTCTCGCAGTGAGTCCCTGGCTTGTCTATTTCAGCGGGCTGGCCTATTTGGATATGACAATGACGGCCCTCATCACCATCACTTTCCTACTCCTCTGGCATGCCATTCGCCGTCCCTGGCTCTATTTAGTGATGGCCCTGCTTCTCGGCTTAGGGGCTGCAAGCAAATATACAGCGGTATTGATTGTTCCCGGCCTGGTTCTCTTTACCGCTTACTATTTTTTCGTGCTGCGCTTTTATCTGCCAAAGGCACAACGCCCACGTATTCCCTGGCTCTGGTGGCTTGCCGCAATCCTGATGGCCCCGCTGTGCTTTTTGGCAGCCGACCCTGCTATCTGGCCCCATCCCCTTGGCTTACTGCAACATAGCTTTAATTTCGAGTGGAACCACTCCATTCATGGCCACCTGACCTTCCTGGCCGGGGCATATATCTACCATGTACCGCAATGGGCCATTCTCTACATCATACTAGCCAAAATCAGTGCCTTTGTCACGATACCTGCCGCCTTTTTCATACTCTTCACACTCATTCAATTGGTACTCTTCCACCTGAAACGCCCTGTCAGAACACAACAAGCCAGCAGTAGTGCATTTCTTTTGATCTGGCTTGTCTCAACACTTGGGATGTTCAGCCTACTCAATATTGTCGTCGGCACACATTACCATCTTCCACTTGCACCCCCTGTCGCATTCGCGGGTGCCTTTGGTCTGGCAACCATCTTAAGATATATACCAATGCTCTTCCAGCGCGAACGTCCAACATTCACATCGACGCCCGTGCTACAGACAAGCAGCAGGAAACTATCACCACGTTCACTCTGGAATGGGATCGCCATCGCCTTGATGGCTCTCATGCTCGTTGGGCCACATCTCTTTGGCTTAGTCACCATACCCGCAGCCGAAGGCTATACTAGCGAATTCTTTCACGGCGAAAACCAGGTCTTACAGGTCGCGTATCCCGGCTACCGCGATGCCCTACAATGGCTTGACACACACACCCAACATAACGGCACACATCCTCGTGTTGGTCTCGTTTCGTTTGTAGACACGCTCATTGGCGTCAATGGCTATTCCTGGTTTCGCTATAATCAAGATTATGCACAGGTCTTCAAACTCACCGAGGCACATCCCAATGATAGCGCGTTTCCCTACGACTATCTCATCTGGCCGATGCATCTCGTTCAGCGCGGCTATCCTATTCCGCCATCCTGGCGCAGTCATACCATTCACATCATTATGGGTGGCAGCACCATCTACTGCTTTATCATGGCACGTTCCCCCATCTCCTAACAGACCATGATAATAAGGACAGATGATACGCCACAAGAAGGCTATAAACCCGCTATGAAACGTTTGCCTATTCGCGATATTCTCTGGCTTTTTCTGATGACACGCCTGCTTTTGCTTGTCATCACCTATATCGCCTATATCCTACTGACCGCTCCCAAATATTCCACAACGGGCGTTGATGTACAAGCATTGTTGAGCGCGTGGAATCATTGGGACGCGGCCAACTACGTGCGTATCGCACAATTTGGCTACCAAACGCGCTACGATACCGCTTTTTTCCCGCTTTTCCCAGTCATGATACGTGTACTAGCATTCCCCTTTAGCGGCGGAGCCTATCTGCTCGCTGGCACGCTCATCAGCAATGCTGCCTTGTTAGGAACGCTCTGCATCCTCTATCAACTTGCCCTCGATTTTGGCGGCGAAGAGGTTGCGCGCCGCACTCTACTCTATCTGTGTATCTTTCCAACAGCTTTCTTTTTCTTTGCCGCCTATAACGAATCTCTTTTCTTGCTCCTCAGCAGTGGAGTATTTCTGGCCTTACGTCGTCAACATTGGTGGCTTGCAGGTTTACTAGGCCTTCTAGCAACTCTCACGCGCTCAGCAGGTATTATTCTGGTTGCACCCTATCTCTGCGAAGTCTGGGTCTCGCGGCATGGTTTGCCTACTCCAGCTACATGGCTTTCGACTATAAGAAGGGCACTCCCCGTCCTACTCGTTCCTATCGGTCTGCTTCTCTACAGTCTCTACTGCTGGCATATCGTCGGTAGTCCACTAGCCTTCGCCACCGTACAATCACATTGGGGGCGTGCCCTCGCCTGGCCCTGGGAAGGTCTTATCAAAGATATCGGTGAAATTTTCTGGCTACCTTTTGGCTCTTTTTATCAGGTTCACGACCTACTTGATCTTAGCGCAACCATCGGTTTTCTCACCCTCACTGTCTTTGCCTGGCGCAGACTGCGCGCTAGCTACGCACTCTGGACCACGCTGCTCGTCCTCTATGTTCTACTCAGTCCCGGTATCACCACTATCGACCCGCTCGTCTCCAACCAGCGTTTCATCTTGGAAATGTTCCCCCTCTTTATCACACTGGCAATCCTGGGTAGCGAGTACCCGCGCCTACATCAGAGCATCCTGCTGATCTTTCCTGTTTTACTAGCAACACTGAGTATCCTCTTCTTGATAGGCAAATGGATGGTCTAAAAAGGCACACAGTGCCCGGCAACTCTACCTGTTACTTGCCAGCCAGTACTGGTGATAACGGTGTGATCTCTCCCCGCACACTAGGAGCCTGTATATTGGGTCGGTGGCGCGCAAAGTAGACGAGCAACACGACAACAAAGAAGAGGAATAGGACATTGCGCACGGCTACAACGGGATAGAACAGCGGTACATAGGGAACTCTTGTGATGCCGCCAGCCACAAAGTAGAGATAAGGATAGATCCACGTTGTCAAGGCACTCACAGCACCCCACGAGCAGAGCCATTTGATATTGGCCTGCCCCACATAGGCAACCAACGGCGCAACCCAGATCAGATATTGGGGACTAAAGACCTTGCCAGTTACCATCACAACCAGCAAAATGAGCAGGCTCGCCGCAGCTATGTCGATTTTGCCACGCCACTGCAACCAGTAGACATACGCCAAACAAACCACGAGCGAGGCCGTTCCGAGTAGTGCAACAGGTGCGGAAAAGACACTGAGTACATTCAGCGACCCATACGAGAAGACAGGATGCAAGGCAAAGCCCCGCAAGCTCAGCAGCCACAAGAACGATGCAGAAAGCGACTCTATCTGAAAAGGACGATTTTGGAAATAACTAAACGCCCCTAGCGTCCCTTCTACGCTCAGACGAAGCGAAACGAGGGTTACTCCCGCACATATCAGGATAAAGGTCACGAGTGGCGCAACTCTTCGCCATGTCAACCAGCGTCCGCGTATCGTCAGCTGCTGTGCCAGCAAAAAAGTAGGCAGGAGGATCACAGGATAAAATTTGAAGAGTGTTCCTAACGCAAGATAGGCAAATGCCCAATGCCAATTTTTGCGCACTGCATAAACCAGCGCGAGCAGCGTCAAGAACGAGGGGATCAGGTCAAAACGAGCGGCGGCGGTTCCCCAGCCGCCAACCACGAGATAGAAAACACAGGCAAGGGCAGCAGTGCGTGAGCGAAAATGCGCAAGGGCAGCATACATAAGAATAGCGACCGCTATCATCAACAAGGCGAATGCGGTTTGATACCCGATAGACGGCACAAGCAACACCAAAGAAAAAGGCGCAAGAGCAAGGAATGGATATTCATGCGGCAACACATGAAAAGCCTGTGTGACATGCTGATTT
This sequence comes from Ktedonobacterales bacterium, assembly GCA_027311145.1. Classification (GTDB taxonomy): domain Bacteria; phylum Chloroflexota; class Ktedonobacteria; order Ktedonobacterales; family Ktedonobacteraceae; genus DTNP01. The sequence continues at coordinate 553 of DAICZM010000400.1, read as the reverse complement.
GCTACAAATTGTACAAGCAAGGTGGGCAGATGATGCTGCTGCATCCAGATCGCCAGGGCATGGTTAGAGAGAAAGGCTACCGTGGGATGTGTTATAAAATCACATTGTGTTGCTGGGAGGGTTTGTAATGCGGGCATACCATGCCAGAAAGCAACGGCATAACACTCATATTTTGCAACATCTGAATATATTCTCACCAATTGTGCCGCTACCCCATAATAGAGCAACGCACCCATGACTGCCATGACGACGATATCTATGATGCGCCATCTGATAGCGGTTTTCAAGCTCAGCATCTTCGTGATGATACTCCTCTTATCTAAAGTCATCTTTTCTGCACACATATCTTTTGAATAAGCATTTGTTTGCACGATTACCATACGAGATAAAGGCAAAAAAGGTCACGTAATGAGAAGAGATCAGTCATTTCGTCTCATCTAGAGACTGCCTATACACTTATTTTCTCGTCTAAAACATGCATTACCTTGATATCACGCCATTGCGGCGACAAGAAACATCAAAAATAGCTCTCTACACCTGCATGGACGAGTAT
>DAICZM010000003.1 GCA_027311145.1 Ktedonobacterales bacterium | reverse complement strand
ATGAGGTGGTATAGACATTTTCAGCAAGCTTCCTTCCTATACAACTGGCTCTCACTCAATCGTCTTACTATACCATGAGGGTCTCTATTCTCACTCTCTCTTCGCTCTGTAATAACTATCTCAAGTAGCCGATGAAATAATCCTGTCATACCTGCTCGACAGCAATCCGCGTTTCAGCAAGCGGTCTGATCCCCAGCTCTTGCAACAATACTTGTTCGCAGAGACGATACTGTTGGATGGCATCATGACGACGCCCTTGAGCAACATAGAGTTGAATGAGCAGGCGGTACGCGGCCTCATTACATTTGTCCTCTTTCAGCATCGCCGTCGCCCAGTTCTCCGCTTCTTCATAACGTCTGGCCTGAAAATAATGGTGGGCAAGCACATTACACATGCTCATATAGCTACGACAGATGCGTTCGCGTTGCAAGGATGACCAATCGGCATACAAATCCTCGCTCAGAAAGGGACCAGTATAGAGCCGACACGCACGTTCATAGCATGCAACACGCTCCCCGTCCTGGTGCAGCCCTTGCTGATAATACGCGAGAAAACTATCCACATCCGTATGCAGCGGAATCGCTGGATTAAGTGCATAGCTATGGTTTTTATACGTGATATAATGCGCTCCTGAGCTAAACATATCTCCCTGCTGCAAAGAACGACGCAAGCTACTCACCGCGATATGCAATTTATGCTGTGCCGTCTCTGCCTCGTCTTCGGGCCAGAAGAGCATTTGCAGCATGTCGCTGGTTGCGCTATGGGTCTCCGCAGCCACTAAATAGCGCATGATCGCCTGGCCTTTCCTGTTCGCGCACAATACAATCGGTTGTCCATGCAGGCGTACTATGAACTGTCCGAAGCACGTCACGGACAATCCCTCGGCATCCTGTCTCTCCTCAGTGAGATGAAGTCGTGGCAGTGGAGAGGTTTGCGGCAGCGTTACAGGCACTGAAGACGGTAAAGCAGAGAGAGCCTGCAAATCATATGCAACGCTTTGTGCCTCGCACGCCTGTATGCGCTCTACCCACGCTGAGAGCGGTTTCACCAGGGCAGTAACATGCACGCGCTGCGTGGCACGCGCCTCAACAAAACGCGCAGTTATCGCCTGTAGCTCCTGCTCCACCTGCTGATAATCAGTATTGCTAAGCAAAAATGCGTCCAGCAGCGCAATGATGGCGAGATGTTCAGGGGGAAGATGCGCACGGACAACGGTAAAAAGCGCACCAGCTTCTGCATAACGTTCTCGCTGTACAGCCGCCAATCCCTCTTTCAACAGATGCGCTAGCACCAATGGTTCGCCAAGAGCAGCCAGCGCATCTTGTTCGTGTGGGTATAACGAGTCCATTGATACCTCCTGGTGAAGTCATAACAACACTTCTGTTGCTATCAACTTCTCTAGCAGTTTAGAAAGCTGATATATATGTACAATGCATGTTCATTTATCTATCATACGCTGGCGTCTCTTTTATTTGGGGGGCTAAATTACACATATCTACCTGACAAGCCATGTCTATCATAGAAATGAGCAAGCGAAGTAACGTACTCTGCTACTTTCTAATTCTATAATGGATAATAAACTGTGGGAATATCTGGTCTGCATTCCTGACTAAGAACTCATTGGAATCAAAAATAGCAGCACTTCGTGCAGCAGTAATGAGAGACCCACCCGACTCATATGTCTGCCGACCCATAATCGAACCATACTGTTCGACTCTTAAAACGTCCGAGGTATTACTTGTACCTGTATTTACTCTATTCATACCTGCATTTAACAGACTGGGACGCTCCAGGTTACTATGGTGTTCATGCCTTAGCTCTTGACCCCTCTCAACCCTATATATATTACCCAAAATCACCTTGTTCAATACAACACTACCCGTATATTCCCGCCCACCTTGTGCTTCCTCTTCTGCATATGAGATCGCCTTATCAATTCTGTCCGTTAAATATGCCCCTCGCCCTAAAGCTCCATGACCCTTACCATAGCTTCCTGCAACATACGGCCCTATATCTGGTCGATGTCCTCCCCGTATCAAAATATCCTGAACGTTTCGTCGATACCCAGAAAACAGGTATCTTTCATTCGGTGGCATATTGGCATGGTGTAGTTGTCTTTTTGCCTCATTGTAAGCATCGGAAATCCTCTTATTAACAACTACCTCTATGCTTATAATCTGCACAATCCTCGGCCGCTCATGAATACCGTAAGAAGCCACTACATGTCTCAAATCTCCCAGAATACCAGCTACAACATGATACATCTTCAATAAGGTATTTTCGTTTGCCATCAATGCCTTCATTGTAGGCTTGCTCTCATGAAAATAGTCGGTGACATACGGTTTTCTCCGATGGTTATCTAATACATAATTAAGTAACAGGTTAAAAATAGGGCTATGTCTATCTATGCTGATCGTACCATTCCCACTTACCATAGATGATTGTGCGATAGCTGTGACATCTTCCAGATTTCTTCCCTGCTGTAGCCAATCGTACAAACCTCTGTCCAGTTGATGTCCCTGTCTTGTAGGAAATTCAGACAAACTTAATCCGCCACCTCTCGCTTGCGGATAGCTTAGAGGATATAATGCACTTCCTTCTAAGGCAAGCACCCCTTGTGCCGCCTCTACAACTTCTCTCCATGTAGTATATTGATGCTGATTATTATCGTTTATCCAATCCCCGATTTTTCTTATGGCTTTAGCATTCGCATTGTGCCTCTGCCTCAATCTCTTCTTCTGGTTGTCACTCAGTGGACCAATAGGGTTGTTTTGCGCGTTTGTTACATGTAATACCCTCTGCACAACAGGCGTTTCTATTTCATCTCTCGTTCCTTTTTGAGAGGTACCTGGCATTTTTGGGCCAGTCCGCATGTCAACCGCCAGCTTCCCCTTCACATCAGCCTCTCGCTCCAACGCCACATCATCATTGATCGCTACCCCCCTCGATTGCAACGTTGCCTGCACTCTTCCCTGCTTCTGCTGCACGACGTGCCATGCCTCATGTGCCAGGTGTTGCTCCTGCCCTGGTCCCACATAAATATCTGTTCCTTGCGTGTAGGCCAATGCCTGCACTTGCGCTGGTCGAGAGGAATGATAGTGAACATGCACATCGTCCAGAGAAAGTGCAGAGCGAGCTTCAATGCCAGCCTTCAAGGCATCCGGCAAACCCGTGGTGTTTTCTTTACGTTGCACTGGTTGTGCTGTCTCTTGAGCAGGGGGGTTGCTCCGACGTTGTGTCGTTACGCCAAACAATTTCTGTACGCTTTGATTGCCCACAGTACGTTGTAGCACACGCACATCATCAGGAGATGAGACGTGCATAGGGGAGCGGACACGCTGATATGCCTGCATCGGAGCAGGTTGTTGCTGCACAGCTAGCTCAGGCTGCGATTGTATGGGAGATGGAGAAGTGTGAGGTTCGTTAGCGCGCGAGACTTTTTCCTGATTGCTCATCGTTTGCACCCCCACGATACAGTGCGATAGCGTCACTCAGTATCCTATGCATGCCATTACAACACAGAGTATAACATACATACCTCTCTTTTTTCTCTACGGCGACTCCTTTTTCGCTCTTCGCCAGGTTCAGTGCGTTGAGGACCCATGCACGGAAGATTAATTCTCCTGCAGCCAGTTCAGAGTTGGCACCATCAGCCGCTTTGACAGATTGCTGGCAAAGTCAGAATCATAATTTCTGTAATAGCATTCCGTTTTCATCACCAGGGCGAGATGCAGCGTGTACAAGTGGCATCTTTCCTCCTCTTCGTGCGTGAAGGTGGTCTTGCCGTATCCCCGCATGCTTGCGGAGACCCCCCCAAAGGCTAATGCCCGGAATTGCGCCTCCATCAAGGGGTCGGCCCACAGTGCCCTCTCAAAATCGAGGATACCGGTGATCTTGCCGTCCTTGACAAAGAAATTCAGGTCCCAGGCATCCCAGTGGACCAGCTGCGGCGTGGTGACAGCCTCCAGGGAGGGTGCATGTTTCAGGATGGCTTCACGGATTTCGTCAATGGCATAGCCAAAATCCGCATGTTTCCTGGAGCCATCTTCCAGCACCGAATCCATGATCTTGATAAAAGCTTCTTTCCAGGTATTACCGCGCAGGTCACTGTTTCCATCATAGCCGAAATACGTGCCCGTAAAACCGTTGATCTCCCGGACAATCGCGCCAATCTGCTGGTCGATCTGCGCCTGCATCAATGGAGAAAATGAGCCTTTTACATGCTCGTAGTTGTCCCCGCTCAGCTTCTCCATGAAGAAATATTCTGAGTCACATACATCTCGGGCCGTGTCAAAATAATAAATCTTCGGCACGGGGATGGCCGGATTCTCACGCACCAAGTGCAAAGCAGCCACCTCAGTCACCATGATATTCTTCTCATATGCCAGAACGTCAGCATCCTTGAGCGGCGCGATCTTTACGATCACCTCCCTCCCGTCAGATAGTCGGACGTTATATGCAGCATTAAACCATCCCTCCTTTAACTCACATACCGCATCTTCACCGGTTGCAAGTGTGATCCCGCCAAAGGCCTTCCCAACCATCCGCGCAACCTGTTCCTGCGTCTTTCTGTTTTTTGTTTTGCTTTCCATGTTCTTCCTCTCTTTGCCAAAATCGTTTTTCGTTGATGGTCTCCAACGCTCGCAAAGCGAACGCGGAAACTATTCCCTTGCGCTTCCCGCTGTTCACACAACACTTCGTCGCTTGTTTAGAGGAGGCACAGTAGTGTTCTAGTGTGATGCTTGCTCGTCATACGAATACTACTATGACCAGAAGAGGAAGGATGGCGACCCGAGTCACACGAGCGTTGATAGGCAACAGGATCAGGAATGCGCTCACAACAAGGAGGTCTTGAACCAGGAGTTGCAGAACGCGCCACGCGGATCAAGTCGCTTCTGCAAGCTGACGAAGTCGGCATGACGCTTGTAGAGCGGGGCGATGGTTGCTGCGTTCGCCTGGAAAACTTTGCCCCAGTGTGGGCGTGCCTGGAACGGGATCAGGACCCCCTCGATCTGGGCAACCATCTGCTGGACAGCTTCTGGCTCACGCTTCCAGGTAAAGTGGATGCCAACGGAGTCTTGCTCGTAGTTCATGCTCATCCAGAGCCGATCAGCAGCCACCCGACGAATCTCGCTCACAAGCAAAAGTGGTCGGATCCTATCTGCAAGGGCACGCACCGCTTCTATAGCCTCCAGCGCATGGCGGCGCGGCAAAAGGTACTCTGACTGGATTTCTTGGCCGTTGCTGGGTGTGTAGCCCATGCGGAAATGCGGTAAGCGATCGGACCAGAGGCCAGGCCTGCCCAATTGCGGTGTACAAGGGGTCGGATCCAATTCGATGATGGGATGCCGATCAACCCTTGCAGCAACTGCCCCGAAGAGGTCAGCTTCACTCCGGTCCGGTTCATCCATCCGGCTCTTGACCCAGACCTGCTCATGGGTCTGGCCCCAGCGGGTGAAAATGCTGACACTGTAGCCGCAGGAGGTGATTGCGTCGAAGTGGTCGTAGAAAGCCTTCCATGTGAGGCTTTCGAACACCCGCTGCCTCACCTCATAGACAGGCTGCACATCCAGGGTAATGCGGACAACGGCCCCAAGGGTACCCAAGCCGACGACCAAACCATCGAAGTCGGGGTCTCCTCTAGAGGCCTTGACGATCTCCCCGCTGGACGTCACGATTTCCAGCCCCGCGACAGCGGTAGCGAGGTTGCCGCAGGTGACACCTGAGCCATGAGTCGCCGTGGCGATGGCACCAGCAACGGAGACATGAGGTAGCGAGGCGAGATTGTGCAGGGCCACCCCCTCCTTGTTCAATGTCTTGGCCAAATCGCCGTACTTCACCCCTCCACTGAAAGAGGCCGTATGGGCTTCATGGTCGACAATCACGTCAGCAGGTAGGTTCTCGAGCGAGATCAATACCGAGGAATCAGCGATGTCGTTAAATGAGTGCCGCGAGCCCAACATATGCACGCTGGCAGCGTTAGCCACAATCTGCTGCACCTGCTCAATCGTCGTCGGTCGGTACAACTTCTGCGCCCGATACGTGTAGTTGCCAGCCCAGTTCCTTTCTGGCACAGGTGTCTCAGCCTCAGTCATAGTCTTCCTGCTTTCTAGTGAAACATTCATTCTCTCTTCTCTCTTCCAAGGATCCTATGACACTCTATCACCAGGAGGCACAGGTTTTCTTGTCAAGAGGGAGTTGAACCTTCGTCTCAGTCGCTTTCTCTGCACTCATCATAACATCGCCCGACATATTCAGACAAGAGGAAAATTGAGTATATCGCAGGCTTAAACAAACGCCTCTGATACCACCCACGTTCCTCTTGACAACAGTACATCCGTCAGCTACTATTCTTTGTCGTACTCGATCAGCACAAAAGAGAAAACTCCGACCTGGTGCTTGCGTTTCTGCGCGTCTGGTATGCGGATGAAAACGCCCTCTTTCGCCATAAACTCTACCTGTGGTAAAAGACGTAGGAGCCGATTCATCGCGTCCGTCGTACCCAAACACCCAGTATCCCATTAGACATCCACCGTGCCAGAGGAAAGTGAACACGAGTGGTGTGGGAGCGCGGACGCGATCAATCGGTCCCTACGTTTCTTTCATGCCTTTCGGGTCAAGCAACATACCCTCCACATCGCAGGCCGATTGCTCCTCTGTAAGCGGTATTGCCCCTTGTGGGTGTCATGGATAGGTATGCAAGCACGTTTGACAAAGCTTAGTGCTTCACTATTTGGTGATCGTAATGGTTGCGTCAGGAATATCGAGGTTGAGAAGTAGTAAGTCGTAGTAGGAAGATTGGGTTTGATAGTACCCGATTGAAAACGTGGCAGTAACATGGGCTTTGCCCGTATGAAATGGGTGTGTACCAGCCAGTGGCTTCACTAATGCATGGAAAATTTTAGAAAATCCAGTACATTTCTTCTGAAGCTTGATCGCTGTAGAGGCTCTAGTAGTATAATTTCCTGTTTTCTGAGAAAGCGATACAATGATCTCCGCGAATTTGATTTTGGCACCGATTGGTAACGCGCAACTCCATGTGCCAGAGACAGAGGCATTCTTCTGGTTTTGGAGCTTTGCAACTAGTGCAATGCCAAATCTACCGCAACAGCCCACACCGCTGTTACTAGTAATACTCCCGCTCCCGCTGGCGTGGGCAACAGTAGGTTGAAAATGCAGGATTAGAGGGATACAGCCTACCACGAGTAGGCAAAGTACGAGTACCGCAATGAGCAAACGGCGTCTAGACAGCAGAGATTTTTGTGGTTCTGTACTCACTAGATGACTCCTTACCAAATAATTGTTGCATAGAATTTCTTTGGCGTTTTTTATCAGGATAGCTGGAAATCCGATCTTTTGAAGTTATCAATCTCCAATTTCGCTTGTTCAATTATGATGAATATGCGCCAAATTATACTAAAATAACGATCAGATTACAAAATAATAACATAGTATTGTTTCAATGGTATTTTAGAGAAATGTGGCAGAGGTAAATGTCAGGTTTACTATAATATTTAAAATGATTGGCTTTATATTTTTCATATTTTAGAGTTAGTCTGCCATTTGTGACATAATTTTGCTGAGAAAGAAAATGAACGATTTGCAAATATGGTTTTCTCTTTTGCGCAGAAAAGCTATTGACTCTCAAGTTACTTGAGACTGTATAGTGTGATTGAAGGCATTCAGAATGACAACTACCGCGCGGAGGTTGCGTATGGCGAGCGTTAGCCATCACGGAGCGTATTGCTCTGTCAAACGTCATTGCGCACCTTTTGTGCCCTGCTCCCAGGCGCAAAAAGGTGCTTAATGTGTACTCAAAATGATATCCCTGCATACTTGAAAATTTGTTCGAGATATGTTATTCTTGAACATGGAGTGATCAATAAGTAGGAGGTATCAATGTTCACCAAAGTTGGCACCATCACTGTAAAAGTTAGCAACCAGGACAAGGCCCTTGACTTCTATATCAATAAGCTCGGCTTTGAGAAAATCGACGACCAACCCATGAGCGAAACCGAGCGTTGGTTAGAAGTAGCACCTCCTGGAGCACAGACCCATATCATGCTTAGTTTGAGCAGCCAGAGTGGCGGCGACAAAACGAGTTTCACTGGCTATGTTTTACATACCGATAATATCGAAAACACCTGTGAGACACTCAAAGCGCGTGGAGTCACTATTTCCCATGAACTGAGTACGGAACCCTGGGGCAAATGGGCGCAGTTCACTGACCCTGACGGCAATGATTTCGGTATTTGGGCACCTGCCTGGTAAACTGCTAACGCAGGTCCAGGGGTACGCACAAAAACACGAGGCGTCCGTGGTCTACGTGTGCAAGATTGCGCTCAGACAACAAAAACACGTGGGGACAGATGAGCAATTATAACAATCTGTCCCCACGTGTAATTTGCAAACTCCTCACCTTTTTTCCTGACCCTGTGTCGAATTTCTGGCCCCCATCTGGCCCCGTGTCACTGGATAAAGGGGTCATGGAAAAGGAAGATGGTCGTTCATCTAAACTCAATCTCATACTGTGTGGCATCCTCTTCAGCGAAGTGCAAGAGTTGTTCACCTTCTGCTATGAGCGAGGCTTGTGTCTCCTCAGAAAGTGGCTCAAAGGGCGTGATGAAGAGACGCGCTGTGTCACGTACACGTTCGATCTTCCATATGCCTCGCACAAAGCCATTAATCAAGATGGTTGCCTGAATGCGCCCGGCAGATAAGAAGACTGCTGGGCGGTCGGCATCCGCGATGAAGCGTCGGCGGTCAGCATGAGAGAGAATTAGATTGTCGTAATCGGGCAGGAAACGCGGCGGTGCATCGCTCTGTTCCGACGGGCGTGGACTGTCTGGCAGGTCGTAGAGCAGGTTGCCTTTTTCATCGCGCAAGGTGACAAGCTCGGATTTGATCTCCTCGACCGCGTTTTGCAGGCGTGGCAGGCCAGACCAGACCTGAATATCCTTGACTGTCGCGGGACCAAAGGCCGCCAGATAGCGCAAAATGATTGTGCGCAGACCTTGCTCAGCAGCGATCAGTGAACGTCCTAACCATTCCTCAGCGAGGGCATGTGCGGGATTGCCCGTGAAATTCCACGCGCCGCCAGGGGCGATCTGTACGAGTGGCATGTGTGTGCGTATCACGTAGGCCAGCAAGGCAGGGTCAGTATCAGGGAAGAGCGTGCTCAGATAATCACGTATCTGGGCAAACGTGCGTGGCTGTTCCTGTATATACGGACGTGCGATCTCTACTAACTGGGCTGTATCTATCGTGCGTGCGTTTGGCCCGAAGAAGGAATGTAACGCGCGCGTCAGGGCGGCTTGCAGGATGGGACGCAGAAGCAGGTAATCCTCGCTCGTCATGAGATGCAGCGTCGAACGCATCATCGTTGCGCGCACGGCCTGCTTGCGCTCAATCAGTTGCGTCAGTTCGCTATGCCGAAAATCGTGCAGACGTGTCCAGAGGCCAATATAGGGCGGCTTGACAAACTGAGCTTGCAGACCGACAAGCCGTTCAGTTGCCTGTTGAGCGGACATGGCAGCCCGCTCAAGCAGCATCTGACGTGCCAGCGTCGCACGATTTAGCTCACGCAAGGTCATGATGCGTTCGCTCATGCCTGTGTGGTACCTCTTTTCTTAAAATGTGTTGCTTGTGAGCCAATGTTTGAGAGCGGCGACGGTCTCTTGTGGCTCTTCCATGAAGCCGAGGTGTGAAGAGTTTTCTAGCAGGTGTAGCGTAGCGTTAGGCATCTTTTGCGCCATTTCTTGCGCTCCCGCCAGCGGCGTGACCCAGTCATAGCGTCCATGCAATACGAGTGCAGGCTCTTTTATCTCGCTCAGTTGCGCGCGTGTGTCAAACTCTTTGCTCAATGTGCCCATCATATAGGTCGCGATATCCATGTTCAGCGGGCTGGCGGGGTTATTATACATCTGGTCAATATATTCTTCTTTAAAGCCTTGACGCCAATAGTAAGGCATGATTTCGGTCTCGAAGCGTTTCAACTCTTCCGCGTCGGCCTGTCCAGTGGACTCTTTATACGCGATTTCGCGCAGTTCTTTGCCACGCTCTCCGCCAACCAGATGTTCTAGTGCGTCAAGATCATAGCCGCCCGTCCATGCTGGTGAACTGTCGAATATGACGAGGCCGGAGGCAAAACTAGGATGGCGCAGTGCCAGCGTTAGCACAACGAAGCCGCCAAAGGATTGACCCAGCACTATCGGGCGTTCGATGCCTAGCTCCTGACAGAACTGTACCAGATCATCCGCCATGATACCGATCTTGTAATAATCGTGCTCGTGATAGCGTGAGCGACCACAACCGCGATGATCGACATAGACTAATTGTGCAAGCTCGCCCAGCGGGTCGAGCCAGGGGCGCAGATAGGTATGACTGAAACCGGGGCCGCCGGGTAGAATAAGCATAGTGGGTTTTTGCCGATAGGCTGCTGTTGATGCATCTAAGCCACTGCCAACAACATCGAAAAATAGCTCTGTACCGTTTACTTTGAGCTTCATCGCGTTCCTCTTTTCTCTGACATTCCATCCCTGGAGGTTTGTTCTGCTCCCTGCAAATCATATGATACAATAAAATCACTGAGCTTTATACAGGCGAATAATGGTATATGCCGTATAGAAAGGCTGTGGTTAATGACTGAATCACGCTATGACATTGGGGTAAAGACGCGCAAAGAGGTGCTTGGGAGCGAACATGTTGAGCGTTCGCAGGCCCGTACAACGGAGTTTGATGCCTATTTTCAGCAATTTTTGACCGATACGGCCTGGGGGTCAGTCTGGTCAAGGCCAGACCTGGATCGACGCACGAGAAGTCTGGTCACAGTCGCGATTCTCGCCGCGCTTGGACGCGACGAATTGACGCTGCATATGAATGCTGCAATCAATCAGCTTGGCATCGACCCGCACGAAATTGCTGAGGTGTTGCTGCACGTGGGCGTGTACGCGGGTATTCCTGCTGCCAATAGCGCGTTTGCCGTGGCGAAAAAGATATTGGAACAACGGGCATCCTCGACGCCAGAGACAGCGCAACACGAGTAGGCAAGGAGACAGAGAATCGTTATGGAAATCACTATTGGAACTATCGTGCGCGGTGATCGTGAATATTTTCCACCCTATCTCTATGAAGCGTATCAATCGACCCGTCGTCGTGCTCCTGCTTTGCCCTTGATTGATGTGCCGCTGACCCTCTCAGAATTGACTGGCCCTGGTCCGGTTATCAGTGCTGTCACGCCGGAGGATGCTGATCTGACGCGCAACGCGGGCACGGGCGGAGAGGCTATTGGACAGCGCATCATCGTCACGGGGCGCGTGCTCGATGAGAATGGCAGTCCGTTGCCCAATACGCTTGTCGAGGTCTGGCAGGCTAACGCCGCTGGTCGCTATCTGCACAAGCGCGATCAATGGCCTGGGCCGCTCGACCCAAATTTCTTGGGCATGGGTCGCTGCCTGACGAATGGTGAGGGCGTGTATCGCTTTCTGACTGTGCGTCCAGGAGCCTATCCCTGGAAAAACCACCCCAATGCCTGGCGACCCGCGCACATCCATTTCTCGCTCTTTGGCGCGTCTCAGCTCGCGCGCCTGGTCACGCAGATGTATTTTCCAGATGACCCGCTGCACTCCATTGACCCAATTATGCAGTCTTTGCCAACCGAGCAGGCACGACGTGGCCTGATCTCTGCCTATGACCACAGCGTGACGGAACCCGAATGGGCACTTGGTTACCGCTGGGATATCATCCTGCGCGGACCAGATGCGACAGCGTTTGAAACGGAGGTGCGCTAGTGAGCAAACTGCCATTGACAGGGTCGCAAACAGTCGGACCATTCTTTTCGTTTGGTCTCCTGCGCACAGATGCCGTTCGCCATGTCCTGACCCAACCGGAGACGAGCGGTGAGCGTGTACGCATTGAGGGGCGTGTGTTAGATGGCGATGGTGCGCCCGTGCCCGACGCACTGATCGAAATCTGGCAAGCCAACGCGCATGGTCGCTATAACCATCCCGCCGACCAGGGACCAGCTGCCCTCGAGCCGACCTTCACGGGCTTTGGGCGTTGTGGCACGGAAGACGACGGCAGCTACTGGTTTGAGACGATTAAGCCAGGAGGCGTGCCATTTAAAGATGGACAGATGCAGGCCCCGCATATCAATGTGACGGTCTTTGCGCGTGGTTTGCTCAATCACGCGATGACGCGCCTGTATTTTGCCGATGAGGCAGGCAATAGCAATGATCCCATCTTGCTGTGTGTGCCAGAGGAGCGGCGCGCAACGTTGATTGCTACACGCAATGCAAGCGCGTCAGGTGAGACAGCAGTCTACCATTTTGACATCATTCTACAGGGAAAAGGCGAAACCGCGTTTTTCAATCTGTAGCGGGATAGGCTACTATGGATGAGGCTCAGGCGATGCTCTTTAGCACGCCATTCATGCGGACAATCTTCGCTCCAGAAGCTCATGTGCGTGCCATGCTGACATTCGAGGCCGCGTTGGCACGAGCAGAGGCGCGTGCTGGCATTATTCCCTCAGCGGCGGCAGAAGCTATTGCCGCACAGTGTCGGGACGCATTGTTCGATATCAACGCTCTCTATCGCGAGGCTGCCCAGGCTGGTACGCCCGCTATTCCGCTTGTGCGCATGTTGACCACACGCGTAGAGGGTGACGCGCAACGTTACGTACACTGGGGCGCAACGAGTCAAGATGTCATCGATAGCGCGCTGATGCTACAAATGCGCGCTGGTCTTGATCTGCTAATGGGCGATGTGTTTGCCATCTGTGCATCATGTGCGCAGTTGGCAGAGCAGTACCGTCATACGCTGATGGTAGGACGTACCTTGTTGCAACAGGCTCTGCCAATCAGTTTTGGCCTCAAGGCTGCGCGCTGGCTGGCAATGCTGACCCGTCTGCTGAGCGAATTGCGCGCTATACGTACCCATGGATTGGTCGTGCAGTTTGGAGGGGCGGCTGGCACACTGGCCTCGCTAGGCGACAAAGGTCTGCAAGTTGCAACTTTGTTGGCTGAGGAATTACAGCTCGCGCTGCCTGATCTGCCCTGGCATACTGAGCGCGACCGTATTGGTCTGCTTGCTGGAACGCTCGGAGTGCTGGCAGGTGCGCTGGCAAAAATTGCGAGTGACATCGTGCATCTTGCGCAGAGTGAGGTGGGCGAAGTGACAGAAGCGGCTGTAGCGGGTAAAGGTGGCTCGTCTGCAATGCCGCAGAAACGCAATCCCGTTGACGCGACACGCGCTCTGGCGGCGGCGCGGCTGGCTATTGGCCTCGTACCAACGGTATTAGCGGCGATGGTGCAGGAGCATGAACGGGCGGTTGGTGGCTGGCAGGCAGAGTGGGCGGCTCTGCCTGATCTGTTTGGCTATTGTGCGGGAGCCGCAGATGGTGTGCGTGCTGCGCTTGCGGGACTGCAAGTCAACACTGAACGGATGCGCGAAAATCTCGCTCTGGGGGGCGGTCTGATGATGTCTGAGGCATTGACGATGGCACTTGCGCCACATATGGGTAGGCCAGCAGCCTATGGCCTTGTGCAGACGCTTGGTCAGCGTGTTATGGCTGCTGAAGGAGATTTGCGTCAGGTCGCGTTGGCTGATGCTCAGGTGCGTGCAACCCTGGCTCCAGAAAAAGTTGAGAGTGTACTCGACCCCGCGAACTATTTGGGCAGCACAGACATTTTGATTGACCGTGCTCTGGCTGCCTATCGTGCCATCCAAGCCATTTGATGAAGGCGAAATGTTATTTTTGTAGTGTTTCTAAGGAGTGCCAATTTGGCAGAGATTATCCACGATGTAGCGAGTCTCGCCTGGATTTTCCAGATGGAGGCATCAACGTATTGTATTCGACTCAACGAAGAACAGACCTCGCTGCAACATATTTATTGGGGAACGCGCATTGATACTGCGACAGCACGCGAGATGGCCCTGGCATGGCGAACCTATTTTGTGCCATTTGAGTCAACCATTGGCAATTCACGCGAGGAGTTTGCCCCTTGGGGAGAACTGCGCTTTAGCGAGCCAACGCTTAAGGTGGCGTATGCTGATGGCACTCGCGGCATTGAGTGGCATTTCGAGGCGTATGGCATCGAACAGGAGCAAAGGAAGCAGACGCTTTGGCTGCGTTTTGTCGATCAGGTCTATTCTTTGCAGGTAACGCTCTATTATCGTATCTACACTGGTCACGATGTCATTGAGCGTTGGGTGCGCCTGGAGAACAGTGGCGCGGATGCTCCAATTATGCTTGAGCAGGCATTTTCGGCGGACTGGCAATTGCCACACCATGAACGCTATCGTATGACGTATCTGCATGGTCGTTGGGGCAAGGAGACGCAGGTCACGGAGACGCTCTTGAGTCCCGGCAAATTCGTGCTAGAGAGCCGACGCGGCACGACGAGTCATCAATTCAACCCCTGGGTCGCCTTTGATGTGGATGCCAGCGCGACTGAAGAGCAGGGCGAGGTGTGGAGTATGGCCTTGGCATGGAGCGGTTCATGGAAATTTGTAGCGGAGACGACATCCTATGGCACACTGCATTGCGTGGGTGGGATCAATGACTTTGATTTTCGCTATCGGCTGGATGCAGGCGTGTGCCTGGATTTGCCCATGTTTGTTGGTCTCTATGCCAGTGGTGGTTTTGGCGAAAGTAGCCGCAAATGGCATCTATATCAGCGCGAGCGGCTTTTGCCCGAAACATTGGATGCCGTGCGTCCAATTCTCTATAACTCGTGGGAGGCAACCGCTTTTGCTGTCGATGAGCGCAACCAGATGGAACTGGCCGAACAAGCAGCCTCGCTTGGCATTGAAGTTTTTGTGATGGATGATGGCTGGTTCGGCGAGCGGGCGCATGATCGGGCTGGTCTGGGCGATTGGACGGTCAATCGTGCAAAGTTCCCGCGTGGCCTCAATCCGCTGATCGAGCGCGTCAACGAACTGGGTATGCGTTTTGGCTTGTGGGTTGAGCCAGAGATGGTCAACGTAGATAGCGACCTGTATCGCGCGCATCCCGACTGGGTCTATCACTTTCACAAGCGCACGCGCACGGAGAGCCGCAATCAGTTGGTACTCAATTTGGCACGCACGGATGTACGCGACTGGATGTTTACTACGCTTGATACGCTGCTTTCCGAGCATAATATTGAGTTTATTAAATGGGATATGAACCGTTCGATTAGCGACCCGGGCTGGCCTGTTGAGAGTGGACATAACCCGGAGCGTGTCTGGCTGGCATATGTGCAAAACCTGTATTGGGTTTTCGACGAATTGCGGCGCAGGCATCCCAATGTGGCTTTTGAGTCCTGCTCTGGCGGTGGTGGGCGCATTGATCTGGGCATCTTATCACGTGTTGAGCAGGTCTGGACGAGCGATAATACCGACGCGCTTGACCGCTTGCGCATTCAGGAAGGTTTCAGCTATGCCTATGCGCCTCGTGCGATGATGTGTTGGGTGACGGATTGTCCAAACTACTTGACGGCCCGCACGGTTCCGTTGCTCTATCGTTTCCATGTCGCGATGGCTGGTTCGTTGGGCATTGGGGGTGACCTCTCGCACTGGACGCCGCAGGAGAGAGAGGAGGCACGTGCATTGATTGAGAGCTATAAGCGTGTGCGTCCGACCGTACAGAACGGCAAGCTGTATCGCCTGCGTTCGCCCCGTAGCGGACAGGTGGCAGCTGCACAGTATGTCGCGCAGGACGGGAGCGAAGTGATCGTGTTTGCCTGGGGACATTCGCAACAATTTGGCGAGACACAGATCGTGTTACAGCTTTATGGTTTGGAGCAAGAGGCCAGTTATAGCGTCGTGGACGAGAGTATGCACTATAGTGGGGCATACTTGATGCAGCATGGTCTCAAGATGAGGCTGGTCGGTGATTTTGCCAGCCAGATGTATCATCTTGTGCGCCATGCGCTCGCGTAGGCTAGAGAAGAAGGGACATGGTTTTGTATTGGAAACCATGTCTCTTCTTCGTCGTACATATTGGTAATAGTTATCTTTTTTGTCACCAAAGTGAGTCTAACAAGTAGATTAAAACATATCCAATATATGGTAAAATAAGGGCTAGAAAATACGGCAAATCCTTTTCTACCCAATGTAGCCTTGAAAATATTGATATATTGTACTAGTAAGGAAGGAAAGATAGCGTGGCTAGTCAGAGTGAACATCCAGAGGATGAGCAGCAGCAAAAAGTGCGCAATAATATTTTCCAAAGCATCCTACGAAAAAGTGAGAGGCCACGTACTATACGTGATCTCGGTATGAGTACATTAAAAAATTTGCCTGCCAGTATTGGCATGGTGCAGGGATTAATGAAGGCCGTCAACTGGAAGCAGGCACAAGAAGAGATTTTGCACAATCTACAGGAAACTGTTGTGATTGTCGGGCAATCCAATACGGGGAAAAGTACCCTTTTTAATAAAATCAAAGGTCAGCAACTCTCGCTTGTTTCGGCGCAGGCCGGGACAACACGCACGCTCGTTCGTACTGATTTTGGCCCTTTTACGCTCGTGGATACGCCGGGTGTCGATGTGCCGGGTCATATTCCTAATGTGACCGAGAGCGGTTTGGAACAAGCCAGTGTGATCGTATTTTTGATGGATGCGACAAAGGGGCTACAACCAAAGGACCGCGAACTCTATAGTATCTTGCAGAAGTTGGGCAAGCCACTGGTCCTTGCTGTCAACAAAGTGGACGCTCTTAAAGGCGATGAGAATGGTGATCGGCTGGCGACTGAGATCGCGATTATGCTTGGCACACCCGGCGTTATTCCTGTGTCTGCGCAAACTGGCCTGAATATTGCAGAAGAACTGCTTCCCGAAATCATCAAGGCTAGCCCTGAAGCGGCCTTAGTGATTGGGCGTGAGTTGCCTGTCTATCGCCGTGCCGCCGCGCAACGTATTATTCGCAATGCAACTTTTGTTAGCCTTGCCGCTGGCATTGAGCCAATTCCCTTGATCGACATTCCTATCCTGTTAGGCACACAAATTCGTCTGGTTTTGCGTATTGCCGCTCTCTACGGCGAGTCGATGAATACAATAGATGCAATGACTTATGCACGTGAACTGATTGTGACAATGGCGGGTGGTCTGGGTCTGCGCTATCTAGCAGAACAGGCGGCAAAGGCTGTACCGTTTGGTGGCGACTTTATTGCAGGTGCTATCGCAGGTGCGACAACATGGTCGATTGGGCAAGTGGCGATAGAATATTATGAAAGCGGCAAAAAGGTTGATACGAACCGCTTACGCACGCTCTTCAATGGTATGTATCGCCGTTTCCGTAGAGAGCATACGCCGGCACAATTACGGAGCCATGCTTTGGAAGGCAGTGAGGCCGCACTGATACAAGATGAATTGAGCGAGAACAGCGGCTCCTAAAAGAAGGGATGTTTGTACATCACCCATGCAATTTCCTTATGATCGCTATGATACGTTAGCGGAACCGATCACTGTCTATTATCCGGCAGGTGAGGATGACCTTGCTCGCCATGTTTTTAAGACATTAGACAACGCTGGCAAGCTCCTTACGCAATTGCTTGGTCTCCCAATGCCGGATTTGGAGATTTTACTGGTCACTAAAGATGATTGGGCATTTGCCCCGCGTGGCGAATTTGACGATGCGTCTACCTTACAACCGTATTGGACGGAGGAGACGCAACCGCCAAGCATTGTCGTGCCATTAGAGATCACGCCAGTGATTGGTGAGTTAACGCCGGAAAAGTTTTCCTATCTGCTTTACCGCGAACTGGCACTGGCTTTCTTAGAAGAGGATGAGCGTCCCTGGCCGCAGCAAAGCCCTCTGTGGACGGAAGAGTGGCCTTTGACCTATGCGGCTCTCTGGCTTGCACATCGTCTGGATAACGTGCAGGGTATTGTTAGCGCAGACCTCTTGCCCTTGTATCCCGACCTGTTTGAGCCAGAGGCCGATGGTAAGACGCCTGTCACCATTCGCGGCTTTGACTGGTATGAGGATACCTCCTCAAATGAGTATCTCCAATTCGCCTTGCTTCTCGAACAGTTTGCTAGCGATCTATTGGAGCGTAACGTGCCAGATGTGCTGTCGCGTTTCTTGGAACGTTACCGTATCGAGCGCAAAGAACTGCTGAGCGATGAAGTAACGGAAATGCTCTTCGATGTGCTTGGCTTGGGCGGGGCGGAATGGCTAGAAAACCTTGTCTATTTTTAGGATGTGACACTGTATGCAAGAACAACCGGTAGCTCTGATAACGGGTGGATCGCGTGGGATTGGAGCGGAAACAACACTGGCCCTCGCTGAACATGGCTATGATATTGTGTTTACCTATCGCAATAAGGCTGCCCGCGCACAAGAGGTCGCGACCGCTATCACTCAACAAGGCAGACAGGCCCTGACTCTCTGCTGCGATATTACGCAGATGAGTGATATCGCACACCTCTTTCAAGAGATTACTCAGTGGCGTGGACATCTAAATCTGCTTGTTCTCAATGCCTCTGGCGGCATGGAGCGTGATCTGGTTGCCGCTGATCCTGACTATGCGATGCATATCAACCGAGATGCGCAACTGGCACTGGTTAACGCTGCTTTACCATTGTTGCGCCCCGGCGGAGTAATTGTCTTTGTGACAAGCCATTGGGCGCATCTCTACGGCAAAATGCAGCAGTTGCCTGCCTACGAACCAGTCGCTGAGAGCAAATATGCTGGTGAACAGGTTTTGCGTGCCATGCAGCCTAGTTTTGCGGTTCTTGGCTTGCGTTTGCTCGTCGTGACGGGCGATCTCATCGAAGGAACTATTACGCCTAAGCTGTTGGAGCGAGGTGCGCCCGGGCTGATCGAGCAGCGGCGCACCCTGGGAGTATTGCCTACCGCCCGCGATATGGGACGTGTGATTGCGCAAGCTGCCCTCGATCCCACCCTCGCCAGTGGGGCAACTATTGTCATTGGCGCGCCCCTCGACTCGATGCTCACCTGATAAATTATCCTTTGACGCCAGTGCTAACCGCCCCCTCGATGAAGTAGCGTTGGAAGATGAAAAAGAGCACCAGCACCGGAATGGCGTTAAACATCGAACCCGCAATCAGCAAGTTATACTGCGTGTAGTGTGCGCTCTTAAAGAAATAGAGTCCCAGTGGCAGTGTGTACATATCTCGGGTATCCAGCACGAGCAGGGGCCAGAGGAAATCATTCCACGCACCCTGGAAACTGAGAATGGCGACAGCGGTGAGGGCGGGCTTCACCAATGGGAGAATGATTTGGTAGAATGTGCGCCAGCGCGATGCCCCATCAATGCGTGCTGATTCTTCCAGTTCCTTTGGCAACGTCTTCATAAATTGTACCATCAGAAAGACAGAAAAGGGCTGTGCCATCGCAGGCAACAAGAGCGCGAAAAACGTGTTGATCAGGTGCAGGTCATTCATCACTAGGAATTTTGGGATGATTGTGACCGGGGAGGGAATCATCATCACTGCGAGCGTAACGATGAAAATGAGCCCTTTTCCTGGAAAATGCAAACGCGAGAGAGCATAGCCCGCCATTGCGGAGAACAGCACGTTGAGAACTACCGTGCCGGCTGCGTAGATGAATGCGTTGAGCAACCAGCGCAGGAAGGCTGGATCACTGAGAACTTGTTGATAGTTGCCAAGTGTCCAGGGATTGGGCAGTAGCGTGGGTGGAAAATCCAGGATATGCTGAAAGGTTTTGAAGGACGAAAGAAACGAAAAAACAAAGGGGCCGAGTGAGGTGAGTATAAAGATGAGTAGCATTAGATAAATGAGCATATTGGTCCAGCGAAAACGCCGATATTTCTCACCCGTATTCGTTGTGGTAGTGTGCGCCGAGATTTTTGTTGGTGCAGTTGCTTGTGCCATGTGAAATGTCCTCCCTGACCACTAGCTATTGGCATCAATAAGGCGACGTTGAAGCAGCGTCACGACGAAAATGACCACAAAGAGAATGACCGACATCGCGGCAGCAAGACCAAACTGATTATCGGTAAAGGCTTTATTGTAGATTTCCAGCAGTGGTGTCAATGTCGAGTTGAGCGGTCCGCCTTCCGTCATAAATTTGGCCTGATCAAACATTTGGAACGCGCCAATCGTGCCAAGAGCGACAACCAGAAAGATTGATGGACGCAGTAGTGGGAGCGTGACGTTCCAGAACGAGGTAAAACCGCCTGCACCATCAACCTTTGCCGCCTCAATTAGTTCTTTTGGGACATCCTGCAAAGCGGCCAGGAAGTAGATCATAAAGGTCGCAGCGGTTGTCCAGATGTTGAGTATCATCAGAGCGGGTAGGGCGAATGTCGGGTCTTCCAGCCAGTGCGGCCCTGGAATGTTCACTATTGAGAGTAGGTAGTTAAGTGCTCCCTGGGGGGCATAGAGCCAGAGAAAAATGAGTGAAATGGCGACGGATGAAGTTACAGCAGGCATGTAAAAAATTGTGCGGAACGTACCTCGTAGGAACGTGGTGTTGTTGAGCAGGACAGCTAGCAACATTGCCAGGATCGTTTCACCGATGACGACAAAGAAGGTGAAGCGCACAATGTTCCACATGGAGACCCAGAAATCACTCTGGTTGGCATAGGCAAGTTGGTTGAAAAGTACCTGGTAGTTGTGTAGCCCAACGAATACCGTGGGCGTAAAGCCAATGTCGATCTGAAATAAACTGAGGCCAATGCCATAGATAGCGACGAAAACGGTAAAAACGCCTAGAACGATGAGATAGGGAGCTAGGAAGAGGTAGGCTGCAAGCGTTTCTTTTCGATTGAATGTGCTGGGGTTGCTAGAGTTGCGCTGCCGTCTGCCCACTTTAGTACGTGATGATGCGGATGCAGTCGATGCTGCTACAGGTTGCGTTGCCATACAGATGCTCCTTGATGTCCGTATTGGATGCGATTAGTTGGTCTCTACGGGATTTGCGGTAATTCGTGCATATAACATCTACTGATATTGATGGGCAAGGGGCATGAGGAACATGCCCCTTGTGTTCACAAAAGTTCCTATGTGCTACACTTGTAGTTCATTGTTTATTTTCTGGGCGGCCTGATTGAGTGCTGTTGGCACATCGGATTTACCGAGCAAGATTTGCTCTAGTGCGTTGCCAATATCGGTGTGGATAATGGTGTCGTGTGAGCCATAGTTATCAGCGTAGCCATAGCTAGCGGCATCGAAGAGAACCTTCACGCCGGGATTTTGCGTAAAGTAGGGATCACTGGCGAGACTCTTCAAGGTGGGAAGCGCGAAGCCTGCATGTAACTGGCTGGTCTGCACATCCTGGCCCGTCATATATTTGAGCAATTCCCATGCAGCTCCGGGATGTTGTGTATTGGCAGAGGCTCCCCATGCATTTGTGTAGATGAGGTTAGCACGTTTGCCTGTTGCAGGGTTAATAGGTAGAGGGGCAATGCCATATTGTACGTTTGGATAGGTGCTTGCCATATAGGGGATGAGCCAGCCGCCTTCCAGGGCCATCGCCGCACGCTGTTTGCCAAACGCTTCACCGGGCCAGCCCGCGCTCACGTTGGTTGGAATAACCGATGAGCCAGCCTTCTGGAAACTCACAAAGAAGTTGGTTGCATTAATGCCTGCCTGATTATTGAAGGTAGCCTGTGTTCCATTCGCGTTGAGGACGGAGCCGCCAGCCGCAAAGAGGAACGCGCCCCAACGTGAGGGGTCTGGGTTCAAGGTGATGCCATAGACCGAGCTTGCCGCATTGCCGGGTTTGGTCAAGGCTTTGGCATCATTCTGCATATCCGTCCAGGTCCAGTTAGCACTGGGAAATGCTATATTTGCGGACTGAAACATCTGCTTGTTGTAGAAAACGCCCAACGAATTCCAGTCTTTTGGCAATCCATAGATGCTCCCATTTTTGCATGAGAAAGGCGAGATAAGCGAGGAGTAGTAGCTGTCAGGGCTGAGATTGTCTTTTGCCATGTAGGGCGAGAGGTTGAGTAGTTTGCCGGCGCTGGTATACTCGTTTGCCATGGCAGGGGTGACATAGAAGACATCGGGCACATTGCCGCTGGCAACATTGGCACGCATTTTCGTTTCATAATCACCAGGGATAGGAGACCAGTTGACCGTGATGTTGGGGTGTAGTTGGTGAAATTTGTCAAGATTTGACTTGACAAGGGCATCCTCGGCAGGGGTCGAGGTGAAACCTGACACGGTCAAGGTGATATTTCCGCTTTCGGGTGCTGCCGCTGTTGTGTTGGTGCTTCCTGGGCAGCCAATATAGCTATTGCCGCCACTCAACCCTTTTTGCGAAATGCTTCCCCCGCCTGGGCTTCCTCCGCCACTCGCTCCGTTGCTGCTGCCACATGCAGCCAGTAAAAGCATCAAGATAATAAGAGCTGGTATGATACGACGTTTCATGGTGAACCTCCTGAGATGCTCTTCTACGCTGAAAAGCGATGTGTTCGAGTAGTGTTTATGTTGTATGAAAGAGCTTACAACATTTTGCACGGATGTCTGTGAGAATGCGCTACATAAGAAAATTATGGTATAGGCTTTTATACTGCCCTGCGTATGGGGAAGAGATGTCTGTGTATGATACGAATGTGCAATGACAATGTGATACATAAGATTTACGCGATGTTTTCATGCGTTATTGAAAATGGTGGTGTCATGTGAAAAGGGCAAGAATAGGTAATCGGTGTCGGGCTGCGGTGAAAAATGTTTGCTTGAAGGGCGTGTAGCGAAAAGGTATAATGCCCCTGAGGATAGGTGCAGAGATGTGATAGTTTTTTGCAATCTTTGCATAGGTAAGTAAAAAAAGAACCCTGGATGAGGAGTTTTCAAGATGTTTCATCGTGTTGCAATTATCGGGCTGGGCTTAATCGGCGGATCGATTGGGCTGGCGTTACGTAAGGCAAAGGCGGCACAAGAGGTTGCTGGCTACGATCTTGGTCGTGGTGTCAGTGAGCGGGCGCGCAGGATAGGGGCAATCGACCAGGCGTATGATGTCTTGCCCGATGCCGTGCGTGGGGCTGAATTGGTGGTACTTGCTACGCCTGTTGGGGCGATGCGCGCACTTTTGCAGGAGATTGCGACAGCGATAACACCAGGAGCGATTGTGACAGATGTTGCCAGTACGAAGGAGCAAGTGGTACAGTGGGCGGAGGAATTACTGCCGGCAACGGTTTCATTTGTGGGTGGTCATCCAATGACGGGCAAAGAGCGCAGTGGTGTCGAGGCTGCCGATGAAAAAATATTTCAGGGTTATGTCTACTGCTTGACGCCCACAGAGCGTACATGTGCCACTGCGACCAGCAAAATTGCTGCTCTCGTTGAGATGCTGGGTGCGCGTGTGCGTTTTTTGGCTCCTGCTGAGCATGATCGGCAAGTGGCTGGCGTCAGTCATCTGCCATTTTTGGCCTCGATTGCGTTAGTGAATAGTGTTGCCGCGTCGCCTACGTGGGGCGAGGCAGGCCAGTTGGCGGCAAATGGTTTCCGCGATATGTCACGTTTGGCAGCTGGTAGCCCAACGATGTATCGCGATATCTGTCTGACCAATAGTGACGCTATTGTCAGTTGGTTGGATGAATATATTGCCACACTGCAATCTCTCCGTGAGAGCATTGCAGGCGATAGGCATGACCTGAGTGAGAGCTTTGTGAAGGCGCAGCAGACACGTTTGCGCTGGCAAGCTTCCTATGAACGAATGGAATAAGGCAGGCCCTAGAAGAGCCTGAGTATAGAAAGAGTCATAATGGATCTGGAAACTCCTTTGAGAAATTACCTGGATGATCTGGCCTCGGCCCAAGCGACTCCTGGCGGTGGCTCTGCCGCGGCCCTCAGTGGGGCGATGGCAGCGAGTCTGGCAAGTATGGTTGCGCGCCTCACGTTAGGCAAAGCCGCTTATGCCGTTGTGCAGGATGAGATAGAACAGATTTTGCCACAGACGGAGCAGTTACGCGAACATTTTACACAGTTAATGCAGGCTGATATCGTCGCGTATGGGCGACTCTCGGCGTGTTTCAAGATGCCGCGTGAGACCGATGAGGAGCGTGGCGTACGCGCAGCGGCTATTCAGGCCCAACTGCTAGAAGCCGCCTTAGTTCCGCTAGCGATGGCGGAGTCGGCGCTTGCTGTGTTGCAGTTATGTGTTCGTATTGCTGAAATTGGAAACAAAAACGTACTGAGTGATATCGCGACAAGTGCCATGCTCGCCGTTGGAGCGGGCAATGGTGCAGCCTGGATGGTCATGACCAATTTGCATGCCCTCAAAGATCATGAGCGTGTGCAGACGTTGCTAGATCGTTTACACGTGGCATTAGACAGGATCACAGTGCTAAGCCAGCAAGTTGTGATGAAGGTAGGAGAGCGACAGTGACCGCAACACTTGTGGATGGACGCGCAATGGGTAACGCTATCAG
Source organism: Ktedonobacterales bacterium (assembly GCA_027311145.1). Lineage (GTDB taxonomy): Bacteria > Chloroflexota > Ktedonobacteria > Ktedonobacterales > Ktedonobacteraceae > DTNP01. Next base: position 4,174 of record DAICZM010000003.1, on the reverse strand, counting down.
GGTTGAGTTACGCGAAGAGGTAAAACGTTATGTGCAGGAGCGTGGACAGGCGCCTGGACTGGTCATTGTGCGCGTGGGCGGCGATGCCGCATCGGGTGTCTATAGCAAAGCTATCCTGCGTATTGCCAATGATATCGGCGTCACGGCTCGTCTAGAACAATTGCCGGCTTTGACTTCATCAGATGAATTGCGTTCATTGCTCCTGCATCTCAACGCGGATGACGCAACGCAGGGTATTATTGTCCAGATGCCGCTGCCGGGCCATCTCGCGCAAAAAATGGTTGTAGATACGATTGCGCCTGAGAAAGATATTGATGGCATCAGCCCACAGAGCGCGGGCAACCTCTTTCTGGGTGTGCCGAGCTTTTTGCCCTCGACGGCTGCCGCTGTCGTTGAGATTCTTGAGCGTATGCATATTCCACTGGAGGGGAAGCGCGTGGTGATTTTGGGACGTAGTAACGTGGTGGGAAAGCCACTCTCGTTAATGCTGCTGCAAAAGCATGCAACGGTGACAATTTGCCATTCGCATACCCAAAATCTGCGCGAGCTGACACAACAGGCGGATATTCTGGTGGCTGCTGTGGGGCGTGCGCGCATGGTGACGGCTGAGTTAGTGCGCCCCGGAGCAACAGTGATTGATGTTGGTATCAATGCCTTACCAGAAGGTGGCATCACTGGCGATGTGGATATGGGTTCTGTAAGCCTTGTTGCTGGCCTGCTGACGCCCACACCTGGTGGTGTTGGTCCACTCACCAATGTGATGCTGCTTAAACAGTGCGTGCAGGCGGCATGGCTGCACGCGGGTAGAGAGACACTGCAAGACCCTATTGAGGCTGAGGCGTGATTACGGCGATGGTCTGCTTCTGTCAGAGGGCAACGATACCCATTGCCTAGGAAGATTAGACTCTCACCTACAACGACATTGGCAGCAATTGCGGTTCGTCTGCCCTCGCGCCTTTTCAGTCCTGCGTAGATGAGGTCTCCCATTTGCTATCGATGTTTATTTCTGCTGATCATTTTTCTGAGTAACATGAGTATTGCCCCGCCTGTCATAATGCCAGCCAGGATGATCTTTGTGAAATCGAAGATCGGCTTGACGGTGACTCCCTCTGGTCCGATGACAATAATGGCAACAGGTCGCCCCCTGGAGCTTCCGCCGCCGCCAATGCCGCCGCCGCCACTACTGGGAGATGCTTGCTCTACTGTATGGTTTTCTTGCGGCCCGAAGCCTGATCCAGAGCCGAAGCCGCCACCGACAGTAACCTCGCTAGCCATAATGACAGTATAGTTGCCCGTTGTTATTGGTGCGCTATAGACGACGCCAGGTTGAGCTGCCGAGTAGATTTTCTCTATAAGACTGGAGAGGACTTCCTCTCTCTTTCCTGTCAATGAGAAAAATTCGTTTTTCGTATCGATCATGATACATTCTCCGTTCTTTTCTTTGTATACATATCTCTTTATCTAAACTCACTCTTTTGGAATGGGTTGTTTTGACTTCGGGCGTGTCCAGAAGAAAGCTCCAGGTACCACGACGATGAACCAGAACATCCCGCTAAAGAGGATGGGTAGCATCTGGGCAAAGTAGGGTGTTCCCTGTAGAATGATCGCTGAAGCAAGCCAGATACCTACCCAGATGACTACTGTGCCGATGAGGTAGGTTCTTTTAAACGTTTGGCTTTCAAACGGACTTGTGCTTGTTAGCACGGATTCCTCCTCTCTAATTGAATGTATTATATGCACTTACATCTTTTTCTGTATAGTGCCGTTCTGCCTCATGGAATAGGCATCGATATTATTGATACTAAGAAGCAGTGTCCCCCGCTCCTTGAAACATCCGCTCGAAGAGGTGAAAATGTAAGATCAGCCACAATAGAAGAGCATAGCATAGTCCTGCACCTAGAATAATGAGGTAGGACATCGCATTGAGTGCTTGCAGATTGAATAGCCCGCGCAGTGGTGGCGTAGCAAGAATAACGAGCAGGCAGATAAAGAGTCCTGACACAAGTAGCAAGGGCCACCAGTTGCTATACTTTCCCACCCTCCCCGGCCTTGCGCGTGTTGGTGGCTCTATAAAGAGCAGCAAGATCAGGCCGCAGAGGACCAAAAATATTGTGAGGGCCGTCTGAGCTAACGGCAATGCTCCCTCACGATAGGGGTTACCAGGCTCAGGAAGCCTGAGCGAGGCAGGAATCAAGATTGCAAGATAGACACCCAGAGCAACCAGACAGGTTGTCATCGCAACTGGCAGGACGAAGCGTGCTAATGTGCGTAGTAAATTTTCGTCTGCTACTCGACCGGGTCTGGCCCAGTAAGCGAGGGCAAGCGAGGGTATGCCGACGGTGAGCAGTGTCAGTAACGATGTCTGGCGTGGTTGGAAAGGAAAACTGCCGACAAAGGCAATAGAGATGAGCAACAGTGTGATAGAGGCAACACGCGCGAGAAAGATTTTTAAGATATCTTGCATGCCATTGCGGATGCGTTGCCCCTCGCGGACTGCGAGTGGGAGTGCGGCAAATGAGTCTTGTAGGAGGAGCAGGTCCGCCACTCCGCGTGTTGCCTGGCTACCACTTTGCATGGCGATGCCCAGGTTTGCCTGTTTGAGGGAGAGGACATCATTCACGCCGTCACCAATCATGGCGACATAATGCTGGCGATGGCGTAATGCCTGGATGATGCGTTCTTTTTGTGCGGGCGTGATGCGGCCAAAGATCGTTGTCTCTTCGACTACTTGTGCGAGTTGTCTATCATCAAGTGTGTCAAGTTCGGCTCCCGTTGCCATTTTACTCTGTGTGTTCAGGCCTACTTGCGTGGCTAATGCGGCCACTGTGCGCGGGTGATCGCCAGAGATGATTTTGATCTGGACACCCAGTGCAACAAATTGTGCCAGGGTTTCACGCGCCTCGGGACGCAACGTGTCGCGCAGACTAATCGTGCCAAGTGGAAGCAGTCCTTTAGGCAAGTGTGCCTCGTCCGCAAGTTGCTGAAATTGCACTGGCTCAGGGTAGTGAGCAAAGAGCAGCACACGCAGTCCGCGCGTGACCTCTGTGCCCAATTCACTGCCCAACTTGCTCTCAGTTGCTAGAAAAGGGCGCAGTATATCTGGAGCCCCTAAAATGTAGACGCCTCGCATATCTGGATCATCAATGACTAATGCGCTCCATTTACGAACAGATGAAAAGGGAATTTCTTGGAGAACATGAAGGCCATGCATTGTGTATTCTGGGCACGCACTACCAATGGCCTCGCTCGTCGCGTTGCGGCCAGATGTATGAGCAACATAGCTGCCAAGCAGGCTACTCAGTGTGGCTTTGTCGATGCCATAAGGATAGAGAGAGTCCACTTCAAGCTTGTTTGTGGTCAGTGTTCCCGTTTTGTCCAGGCATAGCACATCAACATGGCTGAGCGATTCGATGGCATTGAATTTTTGTACCAGCGCGCCCTTGCCAACAATGCGCACTGCACCTAAAGCGTAGGCCATGCTAATACTGAGGAATAGTCCGTTTGGCACAATGCCGATAATGACCATCGCCATCCGTACCGTTTCTACGATTGGAATAAAATCGACAATGGAGGCGGCGACTAGCAGCAATTCCAAAAACAGGGCAATAAAGAGCAGTATGCGAATGACCAGGTTGATCTCGTTCTGTAGGGGGGTATACATTGCGCGATAGGCCCGTGCGCGCGAGGTAAGGGTGCCGGCAATACTGTGTATGCCTACTTTTTCCGCACGATACATGGCACTGGACATCACGCAGAACGTTCCAGAGTAGAGCATATCACCTGCCTGCTTTGTCACCAGATTTGACTCGCCTGTTAGGAGTGATTCATCGACTTCTAGACGGCCAGCACCAACGATCGGGCCATCGACGACGATCTGATCGCCTGGATGAACAACGAGCAAATCCCCCACGACCAAGGCCTCTGGCTCAAGGAGCTGTTCTGCTCCATCGCGTATAACGGTTGCTTTAGGCCGCGTTAAGAGGGCGATATGGTCAAGTGTCTGTTTAGCCCGTATTTCTTGTACTAGACTGATCAGCATGTTGAATGAGATCACGCTAACGGAGATCAAGGCATCGAGATATTGTCCTAAGAGAACCAATGCGAGAGCGATGGAAAAGAGTATGATGTTGATCGGGTTCAGCACATTCTCACGAAAAATGCGCAGGTAGGAGCG
>DAICZM010000039.1 GCA_027311145.1 Ktedonobacterales bacterium | reverse complement strand
GAAGCGAGCTTACGTCAGTATCTGGTACGTGTTGCATAGTAGGAAGCAAGCTCCCGTCAGTATTGGGTATGCGTTGCATAGTAGGAAGCAAGCTCCCGTCAGTATTGGGTATGCGTTGCATTGGGATCACGGAGCGGTACGTTCCTGTTGCAGTATGCAATGCACTTAGTGGAACCCTCTCTTTGGCATTGCCATGATAGAGTACCGCCCTCCAATCAAGTGCCTGTTTCGGATCAATGGCAGTAGCTGATCTCTTGGGTCGCACTTCTACATAGAGCCAGTCTGTTAAACCATGCCAGATATCGGCCAGTGCATTGCCTATACCGATATAGGCGATGACAGCCCATGATGCGGTTAATGCGTTGAAGCATTCGAAGGCAGCATTTACCCAATTATGGGCTTGCTCGTCGCGCCAGAAGGTAAAAGCTGAGAAGGCAACGATCAACAAGGGTACGATGATATAGAGGAGCGGAGAAATGGTTCGGTCTTTGATTTTTGGCGTCCGTGCAAATGGGATTTTCTTGCTCGTGAGTGCTTGTTGGAGTGATTTCAAGACGCCAGCGAGATTGACAGGTAGCAAGATTAAGTTAAATCCATAGATACGCAGTATATCAGTTCGCTTGTAGCCACAGTATTTGAGATCATTTGCCATAGAGATGAAGTATGGGAGTGCCGCAAGCACCACGAAAGGACTCAACAACTGGCCGTCGAATGGATATGCCAGCAGGAAGATCAGGCTGAAGCTCGACCACGTGATTGAGGCCATGTAATTAAGACGGAGCATAATCTCAGTTCGAGAAACGAGTTCACCGCGTCGTCTACGCGCGCGCGTTTGCGCCCATAATTTTGGTAAGATCAGCAGACCACCATTGGCCCACCGACGGCGCTGCACAATAAGGGACCCGAAATCTGGCGGCGTAGCACTATAACTCAGACGCTCAGGATAGTTCACTAGCGACCAGCCATGCAGTGTGAGATCAATGCTAGACTCAGTATCTTCAATCACGGTACGGTCCTGAATGAAACGGCGTACCTTGAAACCGCCAACCCATTCGGTCTCAGCAATATCATCAAGTGCGCGCTTACGAATAACCGCGTTGGCACCGACCCAGAATGTTGCACCATAATAACTCATTCCCTGGTGGAGAATGTGCTGGATGTCTGTGGTTGCACCTGCCAGACGTTCAATGCGTGTCCCTGCTCCGCGGAAGGATGAATAGGGAGTTTGCGTCACGGCGACCCTGTCATTATCTGGCTGCTGTAAGAAATAGACAAGACGTAGACAATACTCGCGTAGCAAAATGGAGTCCGCGTCCAGAGTCAAGAGGAATTCGCTGTCAGGGAAGGTCACATCACCGTTTTGGCCTTTGGCAACGGGGAGCAGGATCAGCCCATCCGGCGTCTCGCGTTGGAGGTACGTACCGCCCATCAGGCCAATGTAGGAGTTGAGATTCATTGCCTTGTTGGATTCATGGGAGAGTGAGGCGTACTTCTTCCGTTCAAAAACAGTGACCTCGGCATCAAAAATCCAGGCCAGCCGACGGTATAGTTGCCGAACGCGTTCGATAGGGAGCTGGGCACCTTCCTGGCAAGAAGATATCAGGGCGTCACCAACGAGGCTCAATTCATTGGCAAGGCCATTGAGTACTTGTTCGACAAAAAATATATCGACATGGTCATCAACATCTTCTTTATCCGCAAGCGTATTGAGCCACGTAGCCGCCCATGCATAATGGTATGCAAGCTCTACAACCGTCGCCTGCGTAATTGATTTGGTACCTGCGTAGTGTTGTTCGAATTGGTAGAGGGCAGTACTGAAGCGAGCATGTGGTTCAGCAAAAAGCTCCATGATATCGTTGCCAAGCTTACGAGTAGCGTTGAGTTGGGCAGCAACTGCTGGATTTGAGGGATTAGGTTTATCGTCAACGAGTAGCACGACACGCATACCAGGATATTCCTGCAATGCTGCCGACATAAGAGTCTTACGAACAACGTCTGTCTCTTCACTATATGATGGCACGAGTACGGTGATCGAGGGTTGCTGCATTGAGAAATGCCGATCAAGCTCGGCTCGTGGGACGCGTACATGCTTACTAAATCTCTGAAGTGCCCCCTGCCGTGCCACTAGGTACATGAGCGCGGAGAACGTCAGCAACGTGACGATAATCAGGTAGCCAACGGCCTGCATGGTAAATGAAAACGTCTTAGGCCCTTCAAAGAACTGGCGAATAATAGTTGATATAAGGTAAATTATCCATAAAGCGATTGTCAAGACTGTTGCAAGACGACTGTAGGCAATTTTCAAGGTTGATGGCTTCTCATGCATCATTGACAATGGCTCTGTGCGGAGTTCCGCACCCCATTGCCGTTTCCGTCTGGGTTGCTTTGTCTGTTTTGTATTTTGCATGCTCGTAGCATGTCCCTTTCATTGTCTTTTTGATGGTCCGTTTGCATTTTGTCCGAAAGATTTGCCAATGATCAGAATCACTTCACCGTCGGCTTGTTTGACTACACAAGGCTTGCTCACAAGCAGTGTAAGAAAGATACCACGTATATCTTGTGACACATTTCCTTCTCGGTTTTGGTGAGGTGCTCCAGTAGAGTAAAAGTTATTCGCCAACAGCTCCTCTCATGCAGAGTACTCTACCCTACCATATTGATTGTAGCCTATCTTAGCTGTTGGGCGTCAATTCAATAGTACTAATAGTTGAGTGATATTTATCGAATAACGTGGTTCTGGCCATAAGGCGCGCAATGAGATAGCCGCAGGCTAGCAATGAAGGGCAAGAAGCACGTTGCTGAAGATAGAAGGGGAGTTCGGAGGTGACCTTGACCCGCCTTTGGGGGGGTTGGAGAAGAGAAATTTGCTGATAAGAGAAACGATTCATCAGGGCAATCGCATCTCATTGAGACGCTTGGCACGGATAGCCACGCGCGACGATTTTTCCTGACGAAGCAGATTCAGGCTAAGATGGCGTAAAACCGTGAGATTTTCGGTGGCTTTTACCTCGTTATACAGGTTCCCAGGGTTGTCTTTCAGTGCTAAGTCGTGCCAGAATTCTCAACTCATTCCTGGCGTCGTTTCTCGCGTGGACGCCCACGAGGCTGGGCCTGTGCCTCATGAAAATAGCGCGCGACATCCTCAACGCGGGCATACCAATAGAGTCCCCGTTTCTGCGCGGCAAACTTGCCGGAGCGAGCCAATTGCCCAAGGTAATCGACGGTGGTCTCGAATATGGGAGCCAGTTCTTTCATCGAGAGGAGATGAGCCGTCGCCTCTTGACAGGCTTGTAGATAGCGGTCCAAACTCAACTCAACTGCCAGACCCACCAGGTCGATGATTGCCTGATAATCACCAGCCGAAGCTTGCTGAAGTGCCTGGATATAACGTTGTCGCCAGTCACGCAGAATGAGTGCTGGTGGATAGCCATCTTGCAGGAGCATGATGTTGAGCAAGAGCCTTCCCACTCTGCCATTCCCGTCGAAAAAGGGATGCAGACTTTCAAAGTCGTGGTGGGCGACTGCCACACGTGTCACAGGGTCATAACTCAGTGCTTGGTCGCTGTGCAACCAGCGTGTCCATTGTGCCAGATACAGAGGAAGGTCTTTTGCAGGAGGAGGAGTAAAGCTGGCACCGCGAATATGAACGGACCCGGTACGCAGTTGCCCCGCATCTTCATCGATCTGCGCCTTCACCAGGCGATGCAAAAACAGCACTGTCTCCAGGTCGATGGATGTGTTGGCCAGGCGTTCAAGCGTATCATATGCCTTGGCGTGGTTGGTCACCTCCAAGTGTTCACGCAAGGGATGTCCGCCAATGGTCAGCCCGTATTCCAGAACCATTTCGGTCTCCGCCAGCGTCAGGGTATTGCCTTCAATCGCATTCGAGTGGTAGGTCGCCTCGACGCGAAAGTCCTCATGCAACCGCCGAACAATCCCCAGGTCAAGGGGGCGATAGGAATCGAGTTGTTTCTTTTTCTCCGCAATCCGCCTTTTGAGCCGGGGATTCATCTGAGGCGTGCCATTCACGATCTCATGTGTTCCTTTCATCTGGTAGAGCATTTGATACCTGGGCATTCTACCATATTTTATCGACGAAAAGAAGGCTTTTTCTTGCTGGCTTGTCGGCAAAAGACGCGATAAGAAAGTCTATTGAAGCAGATAATCCCTTCTTAGAACCCAGGCATTTCTCGGCGCAAACAGCAAAGAATATCTCGTCGAGAAAATATATGGCACAGAGGGAAACGTCAAAATGTTTCAGGTAACAATGGGATGAAAGAATGCTCATCTCTATTTGTTTCGGCTCACGATCAATGAGAAGACGACAGTGTATGGTCTTCCTTTGCTCGCTTGTCTACAACTTTTTCCTACACCTCTACGAGTCTCTAGACTTGACGTTTAGGCAAACAGAGGGTATTATTTGGCTATCTTATTTTAGGAGGTACTATTCATTATGTCTTCAATCACAGTAAAGGTGTTGCTACACGAAGTGAGCTGTGTCTACAACTAAACATGGGCGTTTTTTCACGTTCTTGCTATAACAGCGCTCTTAGAAGCGCGATCATGCTCTTCCTAAAAGAAGCTACAGAGAGACACGCATCTCCTACTTAGGTTTCTTTTTGGCTCTTGATAACCAGTCCACTTCGCCTTGTAGGGCTTTTTTTGTCCGGCTGCTCATCATACGCAGCAGTATATTGCCTTCTTCAGCATCACATAACTACACAATTTATCTCATCATAGGCTCTGCTCTGCTTGCTATAAGCAGAACATTGCTGTACATACTTCTCGCCTGCAAAACTCTTGAGTAAAAGGAAGAAAATAGATTGATGTACGCTCAGTTGAAATGTTACTGGCATCTGTTATCTCACTATCTGCGACCTCACTGGTTACAAATGGGGTTGCTAGCTACAATTCTGTGCAGCACCATCTGTGTACAGGTGGTCACACCACTGGTGGCAAGCAATTTCGTCGATCGGACTACCTCTGGTGGCAGTTTGCATGATCTGACCGTCCTGGCTTTGCTGATCATGGGCCTCGCTTTGGTGAGACAAGGTCTGGCTGTCACTGAAACCTATGTAGCTGAAAATGTAAGTTGGACGGCTACAAATGCACTACGCACCGACCTTATCGCGCATCTGTTGCGGCTGGACGCCACATTTCATACCGCCCATATGCCTGGCGAGTTGATTGAGCGTGTGGATGGTGACGTAGCCACCCTGGCCCGCTTCTTCTCACGTTTTGTGGTCTATATACTCGGCAACGTTTTCTTGCTAGTAGGTGTGATTGGGCTGCTCTATCACGTAGACTGGCGGATAGGACTGGCAATGAGTGCCTTTGTCATACTCGCATTGACCGCTATGCTGCGCATCCGCACTGTTGCCACACCCGCCTGGGACGCAGATCGCCAGGCAAATGCCGATTTCTATGGCTTCTTGGGCGAATATTTGGCAGGTCTGGAGGATATTCGCTCCAGCGGGGCAGGTGCGTTTGTGTTGCGCCGCTGCGCTGAGGTGATGCAAGCATGGCTGGTTGTGACGCGCAAAGCGCAAATGTGGGGCTACAGCCTGAGTGCCACCAGCTTGGGGATGTTTGCACTCGGCACTGTGGTCGCCTTTGCCTTGAGTGCCACGTTATTCAAAGCTGGAACATTGACCATTGGCACCATTTATCTGATCTTTCAGTGTACCGAGATGCTGAGCCAGCCGACCGAACAAATCCGTAACGAAGTGCAAGACCTGCAACAGGCGGATGCTAGCATCGCCCGTGTCCAGGCACTTTTGAATACGCTGCCGCGCGTAGTCAATGGTCCGGGTGTGGTGCTGCCGCCCGGTCCCCTGGCAGTGGAGTTAGACAACGTCTGCTTTAGCTATGCGCAGGGGGCTCCTGTTCTGCGCAATGTCAGCTTTTCGCTGACACCAGGGCGCGTACTCGGTGTGGTGGGACGCACAGGAAGCGGGAAGACAACAGTAACGCGACTTCTCTTACGCTTCTACGATCCATTGGCGGGCGTCGTGCGGCTGGGAGGTGTGGACCTACGGCAGATGCACGTAGCAGCGATACGCGCACGTATCGGGTTAGTCACCCAGGAGGTACATCTCTTCCACGCCAGTGTGCGCGACAACCTGACACTCTTCGACGAGCAAGTGCCTGATGAGCGCATCATTACTGTGCTGGACACACTGGGGCTGACGGGTTGGTTGCAAGTACTGCCACAAGGGTTGGACACGCCATTAGGCTCTGATGGTGCTGGACTCTCGGCGGGCCAGGCACAAGTGCTGGCCTGTGCACGCGTCTTGCTACGTGACCCTGATCTGGTGATCCTGGACGAGCCTTCCTCACGCCTCGATCCAGCTACGGACCGATTGATGCAGACTGCACTGGCTCAACTCTTCAAGGGTCGTACTGCTATCATCGTAGCACATCGGTTGACTACACTTGCCTATGCCGACGATATACTTATCTTAGAAAACGGGCAGGTATGCGAGTATGGGTCAAGACTTACCATGGTCGCCGATCCTACCTCGCGCTTTGCTGAATTACTGCAACTCGAAATGTCGGAGGACGCTCTATGAAAGTGTTCTCGACGTGGCGTTATCTACTACAAATGGCGCGTTACAAACCCTGGCTCTACCTGCTTCACGCGCTGTTGTGGTGTACCTTCAGCCTGACGCTTCTTTTGGCGGGTCTGCTTGTCCGTGCCTTCTTTGATGCGCTCACTGGGCAAGCCAAGCTGCCAATGGGCACGACAGGACTGCTCCTGCTGCTTGTTGTGCTTGCTATAAGTCGTGTAATCATTTGGCTCACCGCTGGTTTTGTAGAAATTATCTTGCGTTTCACGATGAGCGGATTGGTGCGCCGCAACCTGTTACGGCATATCCTAAATCGACCAGGAGCCTATGCTCTCCCCTACTCTGTAGGCGAAACCATTAGTCGCTTTCGTGACGATGCCCTCCAGGCTGAGGATACTCTGGATTGGTCTGACGAGATTGTTGGTCAGTGCCTCCTTGCAGTGGGAGCATTTCTGCTACTCCTGCATATCAACGTGCGCGTAACCCTGATCGCCATCCTCCCTCTCATGATTATAGTGGCAATAGCACGACGAGCAAGCACCATACTAGAGCGTTATCGTGCCGCCAGCAGCCAGGCGACGAGCCAGGTTACTGGGGCCATTGGCGAGATATTGACAGCAGTGCAGACGGTGCAGGCCGCAGGTGCTGAAGAGCGTATCATCGCGAGCTTCCGACGGCTGAATGAGCAACGCCGTACTGCTATGCTGGCTGATCGTGTGGCAACACAGGTGCTTGGTGCCATCACGGCCAATATGGTGAGCATAGGCACGGGGCTGATTATGCTGCTGACAGGAGGCCTTTTGCGCTCTGGCAGCATGACAGTAGGCGACTTTGCACTGTTTGTCTCATATCTTGGCTTCATCGCCGACTTTGCCACCGGACTTGGTCAGTTTCTTGCTTCCTATCGGCAGGCGGGCATCGCTTTTGCCCGTATGAGCAGCTTGTTGGGCAATGCTCCACCTGTTTCGCTGGTGGCGCCCACCCCGCTCCACTTGCATGGTGCCTTACCCACTGTGCCTTCTCTCTCACCCCGCACAGCAGAACAATTGCATCACCTGGAAGCTCGAGGGCTGACCTATGACCACACGCAGTCTGGGCGCGGTATTACCGGAGTGAACCTGCATCTATTGCGCGGCACGCTAACCGTAGTGACGGGGCGCACTGGCAGTGGCAAGACAACCCTACTGCAAACGCTCCTGGGCTTATTACCCTTGAAGGCAGGTGAGATTCGGTGGAACGGCCATATCGTGGACGACGCAGCCGCCTTTCTCGTCCCGCCCCGTACCGCGTACACCGCGCAGGTGCCGCGCTTGTTCAGCGAGACGCTCAAGCAGAACATCCTGCTTGGATTGCCTGACGACCCGACAGCCCTCACCGCAGCCGTATGGGGAGCCGTCTTAGAGTACGACGTACAGACATTGGAGACGGGATTAGGGACACCTGTAGGTACGCGTGGTGTCAAGCTCTCAGGGGGTCAGGTACAGCGTACAGCAGCAGCCCGTATGTTGGTACGTAGGGCCGAGTTGCTAGTGATCGACGACCTATCCAGTGCCCTGGATGTCGAGACCGAACGGGTCCTCTGGGAACGCCTCTTTGAGCGTGAAGATGCAACCTGCCTGGTTGTCACGCACCGGCGCGCAGTCCTACAACGAGCTGATCACATCATTGTTCTCAAAGATGGCCGAATTGATGCAGAGGGGACGTTGGCCGAGTTGCTAGCGACCAACGAAGAGTTGAGGAGATTATGGCAGAGCGACGAGACGGACGAGCGGCCTGAGGAGATTTAGCACAGGGAGGGCGTAGAATGTTCAAGGTCTGTCTCCTTACGTCCAATGCTCTGTGCAGAATGCCGTTACTTTTCGCTGGCCAGCTGGCAAACGAGCGATTGCAGAAGGCGCTTTCATCGCCGCTTCGAGGAGCCTCTACCAGTCGCAAATCTTCCGCAGGTGCCATGCTCACCGCAACGAAGTATATCCCAGCTTCTATGAGATTTGTCATGTAGCAGGTGGAGTGCGCGTCATTGTTTTGCAAAGGGGTAGACAGCCAAAAAGGAAAGGGGTAGGATGAAGGCACCAAAGAGTGGAGGCGAAAATGGACAAAACCCCTGAAGAGCAGTGGAGAGCACTGAGCGAGCAAATTCTGACAGAGGTCAAAGAGTGGCGAAAAAGCCATCCCAAAGCGACCATGCGCGAAATTGAGGACGAGATTCATGCGAGGATGAGCCGACTGGAGGCTCAGTTGATCCAAGATACCGCTCAGGAGAGCAAGAGCCGCACCTGGAGCGGAGCCAGTCCGCAAGAGCGACCAACGTGTCCGGTGTGTGGGACCCCTTTGCATCCCGAGGCAAGCGAACCCGCAAACTGCAAGCGGCTGGAGGTCAAGAGGTGACGCTCAAGCGCGAATAGGGAACCTGTCCACACTGTGGGACAGGGCTTTTTCCCCCTGGATGAGGAACTCGCATTGCAGCCTGGCTGCTTGACTCCCCGACAACGAGAGCATCTGGCCCATCTCGCAGTCTGGATGCCTTTTAAGCGTGCATGCCAGATGCTCGAAGAGTTCCTGGGAATTCAGGTCAGCGAACCGACCGTGCGGCGAGGGACCCAGCGGGCAGGAACCCTGTATGAAACGCGCCAAACCGTGCAGAGTCAGCAGACTTCCCAAGCTGAAGCCGCTGCGACGCCCTGTGAGAAACTGGTGATCAGCACGGATGGGGCTTATGTGCCCCTGCTCAAAGGGGAATGGGCAGAAGTGCGAACTGTCGCCATTGGGCACGTCAAGGAAAAGGTCAGCAGACAGGGACAGCGCGAGGTGCACACAGATCAGCTCTCCTACTTTTCACGCATGATCGACGCAGAGCGCTTTGGGGAGTTGGCAGAAGTGGAGATGCGACGGCGAGGGGTCAGTCAAGCCAAAGCGGTGTGTGCTGTGACCGATGGGGCCGACTGGATTCAAGGCTTCATTGATTTGCATCGGCCTGATGCGTAGCGTGTGCTCGACTTTCCGCATGCGGCTGAACATCTCAACCTCTTGCTCGAGGCCTTGCAACAAGCCGGAATGAGGTTGCCTCCCAATGCCTTTGATCGGTGCCTTCATATGCTTAAGCATCGGGGTCCGGGTCTGCTTATGCGCTGCTATGATCGGTTGCCCACCGCGGACAAAGCCCTGGAGGCCGTTCAAAAGCAGATGCAGTATGTTGGCAAGCGCCTTTCGTTGATGCAGTACCCCCAGTACCAACAAGACAGCTGGCCCATTGGCTCAGGCATGGTGGAAAGTGCTAATAAAGTGGTGGTCCAAGCCCGTCTCAAAGGGGCTGGTATGCATTGGGCACCCGCCCATGTGAATCCGATGTTGTCCTTGCGGACAGCGGTCTGCAGTGAACGCTGGCAGAAAGCCTGGCAAGAGAGCGTTGCACAACACCACGCAGAGCGCCAGACCAAACGTCAGCAGTTGGCGAATGCTCGTTTCCAGTCCCTCATCTCGACTTTTCTGCTTTTGCTCTTACGCTTACGTCCTCCTCCTCCAAAACCGACTCCTTCTGTCCCCACACTGACTCAACCAGCTGCGACCTTGCTTGGTTCTTCTCGTCCTTCTGCTGCTCATCCCTGGAAACGGGGGCGGGCTTGTCGTCCTAAGCTCGTTGCAAAACAATGACGCGCACTCCCGAGAGACTGAATGATTGACAGGTTACACAATAGAAGGTATGCTTATTGTGTAACTGTTGTGTAACTATTATGGCAGCAGGAGGACGTGAACAATGTCACATCGCAGCCCTACCGTTCACAATGGCACCTTGTTTGAGTACGAAGAAGGGACAGCCTCTCTTGATGCCATTATGCTTGAATCGACCGCCTGGTACGACTGGTTAGAACAGCACCACTCGTTTCGCTTTGTGTACCCTGCCATTACCTTCACGGCACGCAAAGAACAGCGTGCAGGAAGCTGGTACTGGTATGCCTACCGGCGCCAGGCTGGGTGCCTTCGCACCGCCTACCTGGGACGCTCAGTAGAACTGTCGCTGTCGCGCCTCGAGACGATCGCCGTCGAACTGGTGGGGACTGGCGGCCCGCCGACCGCACGAACGGCTGTAGGCGAGCGTGTGCCGATCGTTCCTGCTTCCCCTTCCTCTCAGCAGGCGAATATCGCTCCTGGAGCGGTACCGACCCACAACCTCCCACGACAACTCACCTCGCTCGTTGGGCGCGAGCAGGAGGTGGCGGCGGCAGGAACACTCTTGCGGCATCCCGAAGTGTCCTTGTTAAGTCTGGTGGGGATGCCAGGGGTGGGTAAGACACGTCTGGCGCTCCAGGTGGCTACCGACTTGCTGGATGACTTTCCTCATGGCGTCTTTTTTGTGGACCTTGCCCCGGTGCATGATCCGCAACTCGTACCCTCCACTATAGCTCAGACCCTGGGGCTGAGAGCTATAGGAGATCACAGCCTCCTCGATGTGTTGAAGGACTACTTGCGCGACAGGCACTGCTTACTGGTACTCGACAACTTTGAGCAGGTGGTCAGTGCTGCACCGCAGCTCCTGGAGATCTTGCGAGCGTGTCCTGGCGTGAAGCTGTTGGTCACCAGCCGCGAGGTGTTGCGCCTGCGTGCGGAACACCAGTTCAGTGTCTCTCCTCTCGCCCTGCCGGAGCGCAAGCAATTCCCAGACGTTGAGGCACTGGCCCACGTGGCAGCCGTGGAGTTGTTCCTGCAACGAGCGCAGGCTATCCGATCCGATTTCCAATTGAC
Organism: Ktedonobacterales bacterium; assembly: GCA_027311145.1. GTDB lineage: Bacteria > Chloroflexota > Ktedonobacteria > Ktedonobacterales > Ktedonobacteraceae > DTNP01. The sequence continues at coordinate 5,744 of DAICZM010000039.1, read as the reverse complement.
GAAGGACAATGCTGCGGCCCTCGCCGAGATCTGCATTCGACTCGATGGCTTGCCTCTGGCCATCGAACTGGCTGCCGCTCGCGTCAAACTGTTGCCGCCTCAGGCCCTGCTTGCTCGCTTGGATCGTCGATTACAGGTCTTGACGGGAGGCGCACGCGATCTACCCGAGCGGCACCAGACCCTGCACAGCACCATTGAGTGGAGCTACGAATTGCTGTCTCTGGAGGAACAACGCCTCTTCCGGCACGTTTCTATCTTTGTAGGTGGTGCGACGTTAGAGGTCATCGAAGCCATCACTACTGCCCTTGGCGACTACCCGGCATGGGTTCTGGATTGAATCGCCTCACTCATTGACAAGAGCCTGTTACCACAGGTGGGGCAGCAAGAGGAAGAGCCACGCCTCACCATGCTCGAAACCATTCGTGGATATGGGCTGGAGCGTCTGGCCGCAAGCGGGGAAATGGAGATCGCACGGCAAGAACACGCTGCGTACTATCTTCGCCTAGCGGAGCAAACAGCAGAAGAGCTTGATGGACCGCAGCAGGCCGTATGGTTTGAACGTCTGATGCGAGAGCATGAGAACCTGCGAGCCGTGCTTCATTGGTCGCTGGAGCAGGCTCCGGTCGGGGAGGCTGAGCATCCCTTGATCCTGGGCTTACGGCTGGCGAAAGCTATGCGTGCATTTTGGGTCATGCGTGGTTTTTGCAGGGAGGGACTCGACTTCCTGCAACGAGTGCTGGCCCGAGGCGAAGGGATCATCTCTACGTCTGAGCGTGCCAGAGCACTTGACCAGGCAGGAAGCCTGGCGCATTTCCTTGGCAAGATAGACCGCGCTGAGGCACTGCTCAGGGAGAGTCTGCGGTTGCGACGGGAACTTGCCGATGCAAAAGGCATCGCGTCTAGTCTTCTCAGGCTGGGCATGATCGTGATGGGTCGTGGTGACTTCCCGGCGGCACGTTCATTGACCGAGGAGGGACTGCTGCTTTTCAGAACACAGGAGAATCAGGAGCGGATCACCTGGGCTCTTTTTCAACTGACAGGCATTGTCTGTAAGCAGGGCGACTACAGCCTAGCCTACACGCTAGGGAAAGAGTGCTTGGTTCGGTACAAGGAGCAAGGAGATACCAAAGGGGTGGCCAATTCCCTCTACCAGCTCGCCGAGGTGCTCTTTGACTCGGGAGGGGATTTGGAGACCGCACACTCCCTGCTCCAGGAGGCGGCAGAGCTTTTCGAGCAGGTTGACGATAAGAGTCCTTTTTACCTCGTGCTGCCGGGACTTGTGGCTCTCCAAAGGGGTGACGTAGCGACCGCACGACTGCTAGCAGAAGAGAGTCTTTCACGGGCCAGGGAGGGTGATGCGCCAGATGATCTTGCTTTAGCACTTGCCCTTGCGGGGCGAGTGAATGCTCGCCAGGGTGACCTCACGGCGGCTCGTGCCTTCTATGAGGAGAGCCTCTCGATTGCTAGACAAATGGATTTCAAGGAGAGAATGGCCCTAGGTCTGGAATGCTTAGCAGTCGTGGTCGCGGCGCAGGGTGAACCGCGTTGGGCAGTTCGGCTCTGTGGAGCAGCGGAAGCCCTTCGCGAGCTCATGGGGGCCCCATTACCAGCTGTCTGGCGGGCTGATTATGAACAGGTGGTGGCCGTTGCACGTTCTGCTCTCAAGGAGCGGACTTTTCTCACCCTATGGGCCGAGGGACGCAGCCTGTCGTTGGAGCATATCCTCGCCGACCAGGAACCCAAGCCAGTACTCACTGCGCCGTCTTCGAGGATGCTTACACTTGCCCTCGCATCTTACACGAAGCTCACTTCACGCGAGCTGGAAGTGCTGCGCCTGCTCGCCCAGGGCTTGACCAGCGTACAGATTGCCGAGCAGCTCGTTATCGGGCTGGTCACCGTGAATTCGCATGTCCGCTCGATCTATAGCAAGCTGGGAGTCACCTCCAGAGCCGCCGCGACCCGCTATGCCATCGAACACCATCTGGTGTAAAATTTCTCCTCATTCCCTTATTCATCCTACATTCCCTCATTTCATCCCTACCCCCTCAGTTTTGAGGAGTAACCGATACCGCACTTTCTCCCGAAAAATCCTCAGTTTTGATGGTGCATTCTGAGCCGTTACAGGCTAGACTTGTGAGCATGAAGACAGCATGCAGTCGAGGCAGACGAGAGAGGAGAGCATCATGGATGAATGCACCAGCGAAGCCTTCGCAGGCCATGAGCTACTTACGGTTATCGGTAGGCGGCTCTCCCTGGGAGAACCCGCCCCCGCTTTCTGCCTGGATTACTTGGATCTCGTCGATCTGGCCGTACGCACGGTCGGCTTAGCAGACTCAGCAGGGATGGTGCGTTTGCTGAACGTCGTGAACAGCCTAAACAGGCCGCTTTGCCAGCACGTGACGCGCCGGTGGGAGTCCCTTTGCACAGACCTGCCTCTGGCGGCCTGCATCTATACCATCAGTGTGGATCCTCCCCAGATACAGGCGAGCTGGCAGGAGAGCGCAGGGATAATGCACCAGCTCCTCTCAGCCACGTGCTGCGAACAATTCGGGCAGGACTACGGGGTCTGGCTCAAGGAGTGGCAGCAGCTCGCACGGGCGGTCTTTGTAATAGACCGTGGTGGCTGCCTCGCCTATGTCGAGTACCTTGCCGATCAGGATCGCGAGCCTGATTATGACGCGGCCATGCAAGCGATCCAGCAAGCCGCAAAGGAAGAACTGCCGGGGTGAGAAGGAGCGTCCACCCGGCAGAGAAACTCAAAAGGAGGTGTCCTCATGGTGTTTGTACGAAAGTACCGAGTAGTGCCGCATGTTCTTCTCCCAGTCTTCTTCTTGATCTTGTCCCTGGTAGCGTTGGCCGCGTGCGGACAAAGTGCTAACAGTAGTGCTCCCACCTCGACGCCAACCAAGGTGTCAACGGCAACGACCGCACCCACGGGCCAACCGCCGACGATCACCGTGAAAGCGACAGAGTATTCCTTTACTCTTCCGCAAACAGTTCCAGCTGGTCTGGTAGACATCACGCTCGTCAACAACGGCACGCTGCCGCACGGGATGGGGCTGGCCTTGTTAAATAGTGGTGTGACCTTTGATCAGTTTCAGAGTGCCCTGCTGAATAAAGGCTTGCTGGTGATGCGGACGCTGAGCACCATTATGGGTGGGCCGAATGTCGCGGCTCCTGGCAAGAGTAGCGAAGTCATTCTCACTCTTTCCAACGGGCAATATGCCGTGGTGTCTGCTGTCCTGGGCAAAGATGGGAAACGGGATTTCCAGAAAGGCATGATCGCTTCGTTCGCCGTGACGGGGGCCGCTCCTACTGGTCAGTACGCGACCCCCACTGCAACTGCTCAGATCACCATGCAGAGCTTCCGCTATAGTGGGATACCTGCCAACGTGGCCACTGGGGCAGTGATCTGGCAGGTGACGAATGCTGGCACGGAGCCCTATGAGTTCTACGTAGTGAAACTGGCTCCCGGCAAGACCGCCCAGGCTCTCATAGCGTTTTACGCCCATCCGTCTGGCCCACCCCCCTTTGCCAGCATTGGAGGCATGAGTTCCATCTCGCCAGAATTCTCCGGCTGGATGAAATTCAATTTGACAACAGGCACCTACGTAGCATTCTCTCAGGTTTTTGATAAGGCGACAGGCAAGCCGCAATTTCTGCTGGGTATGCTCACCTCGTTCACCGTTCAATAGGCTTGCTGAGAGGCAGAGTACTCCCAGCACAGAAGCACTCCTCGCTTCAGAGGAGTGCCATCTCTCGCCAATGGACTGGCAACATATCGGTTTGATAGGTGACTATACCTGGGATTTTACAGCCAAAAACAGCCGTCCGTAGCTTAACGTACAGCATTTCGGCCTACTCCACCAGACAAAACGCTTAGCATACAAAAAGCAGGATTGGATATGCTGACCCCTTTCATGTGTTTATCCCTCTCACTTACATACAACGGATTAGAATATTCCACATAACTGTAATATGGGACTCAAGCGAATGGCCAGGCATCTACGAGGCACACTCGATGCGGATCAAATTGCCTATATCAACCGCTGTCATATCACGACAGAGAAGCTGGATGCCGCCTTGCGGGATGTCATTAATTGCTTTAATCGGTACACATTGCCTCACTATTGGGGTGAGGAGAAACGGCAGGGCAATCGCATCTAAATAAGCCCATCAACAGAAATACAGGGACGAGGAGGTGATACAATAGGTCGAAAAAGCAGGAGACCCTGAGAGGAAAGAGAACGATCTACGAGATCTGGAAAGCATTTTTGCCCAGGTGCAAGACCCTCGCCTGGAGCGAACCAAACTGCATCGATTACGCGATATCATTATTCTAGCGATCTGTGGAGTCCTGTGCGGAGCAGAAGGATGGGTTGAAATCGAAGAGTTCGGGAAAGCGAAAGCAGCCTTTTTTACCGATCTGCTCGGCTTACCCAATGGTATTCCCTCTCATGATACGTTTGGCCGGGTCTTTGCTCTGCTTGATCCGAAACAGTTTGAAGCCAGTTTTGTGCAGTGGGTCCAGGGCATCAGCAAAACCGTCAAAGGGGTGATCGCGATCGATGGCAAGACGTTGCGGCGCTCCCATGATCGGGAAGCCGGGAAGAAAGCGTTGCATAGGGTCAGTGCCTGGGCTGTCGAAAATCGGTTAGTCCTGGCTCAACTCGCGACAGAAGAGAAATCCAATGAGATGACGGCGATCCCGTTACTGTTGAAGCAATTGGCGCTTCAGGGCTGCATTGTCACCATTGATGCGATGGGAATGCAAACCAAGATTGCCGCGCAGATTATCGAGCAGGAAGGGGAGTATGCTCTGGCTCTCAAAGACCATCACGGGACCCTGTATGACGAGGTGAAAGCCACGTTTGCTTTGGCAGAAAAAGACGGTTTCCCCAGCCCGTACTGGGAGTCGTCGCGACAGGTGGAGAAAGGTCACGGTCGCCTGGAAATTCGCGAACACTGGAGCTTGAGTGACCCAGAGATCCTGGCGTATCTGGACCCCGAGCAGAAATGGAAAGGCTTGCGAGGCATTGGGGTGGTTCGCGCTGAGCGGCGCATGGAGCAGAAGACGACGAAAGAAACCCGCTATTTCCTGCTCAGTTTCTCTGCGGTCAACACCTTTGCCACTGCGGTCAGAAGTCACTGGGGCATTGAAAACAGCCTGCATTGGGTGCTCGATGTCGCCTTTCGTGAAGATGAATCACGGGTGAGGCTTGGACATGCCAATGAAAATCTCGCCGTGTTACGCCATATCAGCCTCAACCTGTTGCGTCAGGAAAAGTCATCTCGTGTGGGTATCCATGCCAAGCGTCTCAAGGCTGGTTGGGATACCACCTATCTCCAGTGCGTTCTGGATGGGGTTATTTAGATGCGATTGCCCTGAGGTGTATCTGCATGATTACCTCTCGCCACGAGAGGCTCGTCGAGCTTTAACACGGTATTTTACCTTTTATAATCAGGAACGCCCGCATCAGGCACTTGATTACCGAACCCCTGCTGAAGTGTATTTTCAGCAGGCATCACCGCCGTTTATCTAAGAATGCAGAGGAGAAAAAAGGAGGAATGTAGCTCTTATTTCAGCCAGTTTTGGTGTCTTGACAACGTGGGCCACTATATTCTCACCTGGCTCACCGGATCACACATCATACAAGGAATCATCGTCGGCGGCGTACTGGCGTTTCTCACGGCACAGATCATAATGAACGCGGTGCTGAAATCCATAACAACGACCGTCAACG
>DAICZM010000399.1 GCA_027311145.1 Ktedonobacterales bacterium | reverse complement strand
GATGTATAAAGTGGCAGAAGGTTAGTCAACGGTCTTATCGTCCTAATAAACAGCGTTATGAATTGGGGGTCTATTCAATGGCGACAACGGGAGAGCTGCGTGCGATTATTGAACAATTGCAGCTAGTTGATATCGGCGATGCTGCCGACTACCTGGGAGAGAATGAATTAGTCGAAGATGAGTATTCATTATCCACATTGTTGTCTTCTTCAAATGTATTTGAGGGAACAGCAGCACAACTCATGCCAATGAGTGTGTAATCTATCAGGCTCAGGTTTCATCATCATTTTTCTTCACTAGCAAGCGTGGCAAGTTTTTTTTGCCACGCACTTCATTTACGGCATGACGCTCTCAACGCGAACTTAATATTTCGCCTCGATTAAAATCTTGATGCGCTTCTCAACATTGGGCATGCCACAATTTTTCAATTGTTTCACAACCTCTTTGACATCGTAAGAAACACGGCGATGTTCAGCCTGCCAGGTATTGTCCTGCCATGTGAGAATAGCGTAAGAGGCACGCGGATCGCCATCACGCGGCAGCCCACAACTGCCAGCATCGACCAGCAAGAGATGCCGCCAACGCCGTGTGTAGGCAATATGGATATGACCAAAAGCTAATGCACCCGTTGTCGCGGCCAGTTCGCCAAGAAAATGTTCCAGCATGCTCTCCGGCACGGTCGGGAAAATGGCCTCTTCCTGATTGAGCGGGTTGGCATGCACAACCAACAGATCAGTTCCTTCTGGGTTTTTCACCAGATGTGAAAACGGCAATGATGCCAGATACTCGATACCTACTCGCCTGATCTGCTCACGAGTCCAAACAATAATACTGCTTTTTTTAGCACTTTTAACATCTTGCGTGACAACATCCAAATCGACATTCCCTTGAATGACGGGGCAACGCAAGCCCTGCACCATATCTAAAACCTGACGTGGACGTGGCCCATTCAAGCAGAGATCGCCCGCCACCACAAGATGATCGACAGCGGCCTGCTGGGCAAGATCTGCCAACACAGCCTCCAGGGCAATTTGATTTCCATGTATATCAGAAAGGATAGCAACGCGCATGTATGTGATATCCTGTAGCAAAGAAACTAAGAAAAAGTGAGCTTTCTCATACTACTATATCTCATAATAAAGGGGTGAGCAACGGTGTTGCACCACATTGGTGTGATTTCAGACACACATATTCCACCATTTCCAGCATTACCAGAGAGCATCTGGCAACATTTTGCCGATGTTGAGCTGATTATTCACGCAGGCGATCTTTCCGTCCTCTCGGTAATCTCAGAGTTAGAAACCATCGCCCCGGTCGTCGCCATCCGGGGCAATGTGGAACACGATGAAGTTATCTTACAGTTGCCCATCAAACGCGAAATTATGATTGGGGACTGTCGCATCGGCATTGTCCATATTTTGGGCGTTGCCAGCACACATGCCCGTATGGCACGCTTTGAGTTCCCACAGGCCCGCGTGGTGATCTTTGGGCACAGCCACACACCCTATAACCAGGAACATGCCGGGCAATTGCTTTTTAATCCCGGCAGTGCAACAAATCGCCGCCAACAGCCGACGTGCAGCATCGGCAAATTGCACATTGATGAGACAACAGGAACCGTCTCCGGCGAAATTATCACTTTGTAGCTACTTATAGAACGGCCATTGATGGTAATTTCACGAGAGAGCGATCAATACTCGCTAGGGTGGGACGTCCAGAGAGGGCCATTGCCAATTCCAGTTCAGCATGCAATATCTCCAACACGTCCCGCACACCCTCGCTACCATTGACGGCAAGCCCCCAGAGCGTAGGCCGTCCAATAAACACAGCACGCGCCCCCAAAGCCAATGCCTTCAACACATCAGTTCCGCGCCGGATACCGCCATCAACATAAATTTCGCAACGTCCCTCTACTGCTTCTGCTACCTCTGGCAACGCTTCGATGCTCGCCAGTGCGCCATCCAACTGCCGTCCGCCATGATTGGAGACGATGATACCATCCACACCATGTTGCACCGCCAGCAAAGCATCCTCCGCTGTCAACACGCCTTTGATCAGAAGCGGCAGGTGCGTGATTCCACGCAACCATGCCAGCGTCTCCCAGGTCAAGATCGGACGAAAAACGGGATGTCCAGCAGCAAAGTTCGCGGCACGATGGGGAGCCGGGGGAATAATTACGTTATTGCGCAAATCGCGCTCGCGTTTGCCCAAACGCGGCGTATCAACTGTCAAAACCAGGGCGCGATAGCCTGCCTGCTCGGCACGGCGCACCAATCCCTCGGTAATCTGTATATCGTTGAAGACATACAATTGAAACCACAGCGGGCATGCAGTCTTCTGTGCCTCCTCCGCAATCTCCTCCAGGGTGCGCGTAGAGACGCAACTGGCTATCATCAATGAACCAGCCGCTCCCGTTCCACGTGTGGTCGCACACTCGCCCTCGGGATACGCTACACAGTGGCTCGAGGTAGGAGCAACCATAATAGGCATCGCTATCGGTGTCCCCAAGACGCTTGTCTGCATACTGATGGTCTCGACATTGACCAACACGCGCGGACGTAGGCGAATACGCTCAAAGGCAGTTCGGTTCGCACGCAACGTCACTTCATCGTCACTGCCTCCCTGGTAATAATCCCAAGCCCCCGGCTCAATTTTCTGCTGGGCCAATACCTCATATTCGCTTACATTGATAGGTTTCATTTTTTGCTCCTTCGTCTACGCTGTCATACCCAATGAATCACATCCATAACAGTATTGGACAACACCTACCAAGAAAAATGCAAGGGATACACAAGCGTTTATTTGGGTCAGCATGTACGAATCTCGACCCAGCAAGCCGCAATCAAAATCCTCCATGCCCATGTGACGGGAGCGAATATACAGCAATTTCAACGCGAGGCAGAAACTATCGCAGCCCTAGCGCATCCAAATATCGTACGCCTACTCGACTTCGATATCCAGAATGGCACCTCGTTCCTCGCTATGGACTATGCTCCTAATGGTTCACTACGCAACAAACATCCACAAGGCCAACAAGTTCCACTGGCAACTATCCAAATCTACATCCGCCAGATCGCTGACGCACTCGCGTTTGCGCATAGTCAACATGTCGTTCACCGCGACATCAAACCAGAAAATATGCTCGTCGGCAGGCGGGGCGAGATTCTGCTAAGTGATTTCGGCATCGCCGTTATCTCACAAACGAGTTCCACGTCCCTTCAGCCCAATCAAAGTGTGGGTGGCACAGCCTGCTACATGGCCCCTGAACAATTTCGCGGCATCGCTCGCAGTGCGAGCGATCAGTATGCCTTGGCGATTGTTGTCTACGAATGGCTCTCTGGTTATCCACCGTTCACGCAGGGCGATTTTATCCAATTAGGCTATCAGCATACCCATGAGCCACCATCTGCCCTACGTACCAGAGTACCCTCCATCGCTCCTGCCCTTGAGCAGGTTGTTTTCAAAGCACTGGCCAAGGACCCCCAACACCGCTTTAACAGTGTACAAGAATTTGCGCAGGCACTTATCGAGACCAGCAAGCCAAGAGGCACCCCCGTAGGTACATCGTTCTTGACCTACCGCGGCCATGCCAACTGGGTTCACTCGCTGGCCTGGTCACCCGATGGCATACGCATCGCCTCCGCTTCAGCAGATCATACAGTCCAGGTCTGGAATGCCTCCACTGGGCAACCCCAGCTTTTCTACAATGGTCATCACGATGTCGTCTGGTGTGTTGCCTGGTCACCCGATGGCACACGCATCGCAACAGGCGCTCGTGACCATAGCGTACAGATTTGGGATGCACAAACAGGCAATCGCTTCGCCAGCTTGCAGGGTCATCATGCCGATGTCCTCTCCGTTGCCTGGTCGCCCGACTCCACACGTCTGCTTTCTGCCTCATGGGACCGCACCGTGATCGTCTGGGATGCCACGCAGGGCCGCCAACTGCTGACCTATTCCGGTCACAGCGATGTTGTCTGGTCAGTCGCCTGGTCTCCAAACGGCACACGGGTCGCCTCCGCTTCCGATGACAAGAGCGTACAAGTGTGGGATGCTGCTAGCGGCCAGCGCATTTTCGCCTGTCAAGGCCATACCAACAAAGTCATTAGTGTTGCGTGGTCGCCCAATGGCATACACCTCGCTTCCGGCTCTGACGACAAGACTGCTCAAATTTGGAACGCTACCAGCGGCCAGCACATTTTTACCTACTCAGGACACGCTGATGAGGTCTGGTGCGTCTCCTGGTCGCCCGATAGCACACATATTGCTTCCGCCTCACGTGATCGAACAGCACACATCTGGCAGGCTCAAACAGGCCATCAGCGCGTGAGTTATCGCGGTCACGCCAATGAGATTAACGTCGTTGCCTGGTCACCCGATGGCACACGCATCGCCTCTGGCGCGTTCGACAATACCGTGCAGGTCTGGCAGGGTTGCTAAAGAAAGTCGGAAGAACACGGTAGGTTTCTTTCGACTTTCTCTCGCCAAACTCCCCTTAGCGCGGACGAATATACTCCTGGCCACTCATGTAGGGACGAAGGGCGGTGGGAATGCGGATGCTGCCATCAGCCTGCTGGTGCGTCTCAAAGAGCGGTAGCATGATGCGCGG
>DAICZM010000398.1 GCA_027311145.1 Ktedonobacterales bacterium | reverse complement strand
CTTTACGCCTTTTCACCTATGGCCTATATGTCATAACTTGTATAGACCAGGAAAATGTTAACGCTTTCACTGCCAACTGGCTTTCTCAGGTTTCCTTTGATCCTCCCCTCATCGCACTTTCCGTCGAGAACACCTCCAAATCGCTACCGATGATCTTGCATAGTCAGGCCTACACCATCAATGTTCTGCGCTCCGGTCAACGCGAGCTTGCAGGCAAACTTGGCAAATCGGCTTGGCGTGACCCCAACAAATTAGTTGGTATAGCGTATAACATACAACAGCAACGATATCCTGTTCTCCATGAGGCTTTAGCATGGGTAGCTTGCACCGTCCGTACTACAACTGAAGCAGGTGATTCCACTTTAATCATTGCCGAAGTGGTTGATGCTGGCACTATCGCCGAGGGTCTACCCCTCACCATGCATGAGGCCGGCTTCCGTCACGCTGGCTAACCATGCCTACATTCCCATCAAGATACATGTACCTTTGTCACTTTTCATCTTTTTGCGCTATACTCAACAGAGATGAGGACAGGTGCTTGTAGTAAGGAGCTTTTCGCCTATGTATCTCAGGAGTGATGTTTCCTTCGACACTGAAGCCATTCCCAGCAGTTGCCCATTCTGTCAGGAAACAATCATCAAACCCTATACCCTGAAAGAAACCGCTGCCTTTCACGTTGTCGCTGACCATGCACCACTGCTAGAAGGCCATATTCTTATTATTCCGAAGAGACATTTTGCCTGCTATGGAGCTATGCCATCCACGCTCGATGCTGAACTCATTGCACTCAAACAGGAGGTTCAAACATTTCTCACTCACTACTATGCACCAACCATCTTTTGGGAGCATGGCGTATTTCGACAAACCGTTTTTCACGCCCATCTTCACTGCTTCCCATTTGGCACACTTCACTACGACGCCGCTAGCGACCTCCATGCCCTCATAGTTCAGACACAAGACGACCTACGTACATGGTACACAACTCAGGGCCACTACCTCTATCTGCATGATAGCCATCAACCATACCTTTTCCCGCCTCGTAGCGAGGTCTATCAACAAATTGCCCAACAAATTCTTCGCGCTGGCGTCATGGCCCGCAACCCGCATGCCACATGGCGCAATTCACTACAACGTCGCGAAGAGGGAGAAGCACTGATTGCCGCAACTATGGAAAAATGGCATATCTTCCAACAACAAGGAGTCTATCAACAGTGATGAAAAATACAGTTCGCGATGAATTTCTCATCGCTGATGATCTTACCCTACACATCGTGCAATGGGGCGAGCAGGGTCCCCCTGTTGTCTGCGTGCATGGCTTAACTGCCAATGCCTTCTGTTTTCAGGCCCTCGCCGATGAACTCGCAAAAGACCATCGCGTCTTTGCCTATGATTTGCGAGGACGTGGCGACAGCGATAAACCAGAAGAGGGCTACAGTATTCCTCTTCACGCCGCCGATCTGCTTGCTCTGCTCGACGAACTGGGCCTAGCACGTCCCATACTCATTGGACACTCTCTTGGAGCGTTGATCTCCCTCTATTTCGCGGCTCACCATCCTGAGCGCGTGAGCAAACTGGTCCTGATTGATGCAGGTGCGCCCCTACCCTGGCATACGCCAGAAGAGCAACCAGCCTGGCTCACAGCCTCGATCAATCGCTTGGGCAACCCTGTACCATCGTTCCAAGAATACATCGCACGTCTAAAACAGGCCCCTTTCCTCCAACCCTGGAATGCCTACATAGACCTCTACTTCCAGCACGATGTCATGTACAATAGCGATGGTTCTGTTTCATCTAAATGTTATCGGCAGGGCGTGCTTGAAGAGGGCCAACGCTATAATGAGTCTGCCCCCGCCGAGCAATGGGCCAACATTAAGGCTAGCACCCTTGTTTTGCGCGCCGGAAAAGGCCTATTTTCTGAACAGGACCAATTATTATCAGAAGAAGCTGTGGCGGAAATGCAACAGCATATTCCACACTGCTCGTATGTGAATTTTCCTACGCTGAACCACTACACAATTATCTTCGGCGTCGAACCTGGACCAGTGCAGGAAATACGCTCTTTTATTGCATAGGAGGCATATCAATGACGATTCGTAAAGTTGGAGTGCTTGGTTGTGGCCTCATGGGCGGCGGTATCGCTCAAACATGCGCACAATCCGGCTATGAAACCATTGTACGCGAGGTCAATCAAGATTTTCTTGATCGCGGTATGGCACGGATTCATAGCGCATGGGAAATGATGGCGAGTAAAGGTAAACTCACATCAGGCCAGCTAGCAGAAAATCGTTCTCGTCTGCACGGCACACTCAGCATGGAAGATTTTGCTGATTGCGATATTATCATCGAGGCTGTCCTCGAAAATATGGCAGAGAAACTACATATCTTCCCTGCCCTTGATCGTATTGCCAAGCCTAGCGCACTGCTCCTCAGCAATACCTCGTCACTTAGCGTCACACAAATGGGTGCAGTCACAAAACGCCCTGATAAGGTGTGTGGGCTACACTTTTTCAATCCCGCTCCCGTCATGAAGCTCGTAGAAATCGTGCGTACCATCTCGACTTCGGATGAAACTATCAGCACTGTGCGCGAGTTCGCCCTCTCGCTCGGCAAAACACCTGTACTCGCAAAGGATACCGCAGGTTTCATTGTCAACTTCCTGCTCATTCCCTATCTGATCGCGGCTATTCGTATGCTTGAAAACGGCATGGCGACAAAAGAAGATATCGACGCCGCCATGAAACTCGGCTGCGGCTATCCCATGGGTCCCTTCACGCTGCTCGATTATGTTGGCCTGGATACAACACTCTGGGCAGCCGAAGCCATCTACGAAGAATATAAAGACCCTTTGTATGCCCCCCCGCCATTGCTACGCCGCATGGTCACATCTGGCATGTATGGCAAGAAAAGTGGCAAGGGCTTCTATGACTATACGAAGTCACTCTAGGACAATGAGCACACACGAATGAAATATCAGAGATTAGGACGCACAGGGCTGAAAGTTTCAGTCCTGTGTCTCGGCACAAAGCAATAACAAGAAAAGGGATGTGAACGCATTGTCCACATCCCTTTTCTTGTTATTTAGCTTATGCATTCATCTCTTGCCACTGCACCTGCTTGCGTGCTACCATCTTGCGGCGTTCGCCCACAAACTTCTGTGGATGTGGAGCGACTTCCTCATGATGATAAGAACCGCTCGCGTCGGTATTAATGCCGGGATATCTGCGGCCGTAGTTATAATGCCCAGTCTCTGCAGGTGATAACGGCCCCTGCGCGAACTGAGGAACACCTGTTGTCTGCGGTACACCATACTCTGGCACATCACTATACAGGTCGTCAGGCATGCTATGCAAACCCCTGCTCACCAGGTCTTCCTCACTCAACGTCAGAATGACCAGGCCATGCTTGAGATCGCTTTTGGCCGCACTTTGTGGCACATAATAGGTCTTTACTCTCAATCCACTACCATGCTCCACCAGGATATATCTGTCTGCAAAGCGCGCCTGCACCGTGCCGAGCAGATTTCCCACATTATCCACAACATCCTGACCAATGGCAAAGCGCGATGGCGCACTTTTTGCCTGAACAGCAATATACTGCTCTTCCATTGGGGCAACCGGATCTTCTAGTGCCCACCCCATAATACCTATAAGGACAAATGGCGCAGCAATAATAGTAATCCAGGGGTTTGACGGGATAAATAACATTCCCGCTATGGCGACTATGATTGCAACGTTGAGCATCACAGGCCACAAGCTTGGATTTGGTAGGTGGATATGATGCTCCTCAGCATCGCCCTCTGCCACACCATGCTCTGCTACCTGCAATGTACTGACCTCATCGGTCAAAAGATTGGCATTGTGAAGAGAACTCTCCATACGCTTGCGCTCTCCTCTGTTAGTATGCGATCTTAGAAGACGTGTTCGTCTCTATACTATCACTAGCATACCAAATATACAGCATGGATGCAAGTTATCTTTTCACCACACAGGACCATATGCGCAACTATCCCAACGCAACACGCATCAGCGGCAGCAGCCGTCCCTCAACCACACCAGACGCCACCATCCCTACACGTTCCGCTCCCCTGGATAGATAAAAGCCCTCGGCAAACGGCTCACTGATCAAAACCATCGTATGACAACCTCGCTGCTTTGCATTGGCAACAGCATGCTCCCAAAGCCGTTTGCCATGACCATGCCCAATCGCTGCCGGCTCTAAAAAGAGATTATCCAGCAGAATTTCGCCCGCCTCCTCATCCTTCAAACTATAAAAACCTTGCACCCGTCCCTCCATCTCCAATACAAAAACCGTTGAGCTTGTCATGTATTCTGGCGTGATCGTTAAATCAACACGCGCCGCCTCTAAAAAAGCCTCATCATAGCCCCAGTATGCCTTCGAGCGCAAAGCAAGCGCGCTCAGCCAGGCAGCTTCCTCGCTTCTTGCCTCACGAATAACAATAAGCTCTTTTTCCATCTTTACTTACCTCTTTACATATTTCTCTTAAAAATACTCATTTTATAAAATACACGTCTTCATTCTCTCTATAAAAAGCGGCTTTCTCATTATTTACAATAAGAAAGCCGCCTAGCTTGCTACGTTTGCAGAAGGCCGCTTGCTACAACGCGCCAGTGC
>DAICZM010000397.1 GCA_027311145.1 Ktedonobacterales bacterium | reverse complement strand
GCTTCACCCAGGCCAAAAATCAAACACGCCCCCGCTGTGCCCCAAGGGGTATATTTACCAAAAATCATAGCCGCCAACGCGATAAAACCCGCACCTGCTGTCATGTTGTTGATAAAAATACCTGAAATGCCGGACGAAAGAAATGCACCCGCCAGACCGGACAGCAGACCGCTGCCGATGACGCAACAATAGCGCACGAGGCGCACATTGACCCCCGCCGTGTCAGCAGCATGAGGCTGCTCACCCACGGCGCGGATGCGCAATCCGATATTTGTGTTGAAGAGGAGAAATTGAATCGCCAGTAAAATCACGATGGCAACATAGAAAATCACATTTTGCTGGAAGAAGACCGGACCAATGAAGGGAATGTTTGCTAATGGACCAAAAGGGAGTGTCGAGAGGCGTTGCGCGTTGTTGAGGTGCGGCACACCCTGTCCACCCGTCTGAATAGTCAGCAGGTAATCAGTGAGACCGAGAGCCGCAATATTGATCGCAATGCCACTGACAATCTGGTCGGCCTTAAAGTTGATCGAGACAATAGCATGCACCAGTGCCATCAAGCCACCAGCAAGCATTGCCCCCAACACGCCGAGAAATACACTATTGGTTGCAAGCGTGGTCATTACACCTGCATAGGCTCCCGTGAGCATCATACCTTCCATCGCAATATTAACCACACCGCTACGCTCAGAAATCACACCACCCAGTGCCGGTAGGAGCAGTAATGCGCCAAATTGCAGTGCCGCCGCCCAGAGATCACTAGAAATAAATACACGAAATAAAACTTGGAAAAACACGTGCTTTAATCCTCCTCACGTAGCGAGAGCGCACTATCAGCAACCGTTGCATCATCACGCGCTTCTGATGGAGCAATAGCATGGGGAGTCGCACCATTTGTCCCTGTCTCCTGAGCAAGATCAACGAGCGAGGCTCCCACGACGCCCGGCACAAGAGCGGGGCGACGCTTGAAACGCAACCAGACAGGCCAGGCGCGTTGAATCGCTGGCAAGAACTCAGAGGCGATGCTGAACAGCACAAGAGCCTGGAGGATGTAGACCAGATCGCCTGGCACGTTGGCGTTGAGCTGCATGTAGGTTCCCCCCTGCCGTAAACCGCCAAAGAGCAGTGAAGCAAACAGTACGCCGAGCGAGGTCATACGTCCTAACAAAGCCACACCAATTGCATCAAAGCCCGTTGGGTCGATACTGAACGTCGTGCCGATCAACTGATAGGGAAACTGGCCCATCAAATGAACCGCACCGGCCAAACCGGAGAATGCGCCCGCAATTGCCATCACCAGCATCATGTTGCGCTTAATCGGAATACCAGCATAGCGTGCAGCTTTCATATTTTGCCCAATCACGCGAATCTCATAGCCAAACGTTGTGCGCCTTGTAATAAACCAGTACACAACCAAGGCCAGGAGCGCGATAAAAAAGCTCATATCAACCAGGTAAGAGAGCGGATTGGCAATCTTAGGAAGGACCGCCCCAAAGGTTTGGTTATAAAAGTTCGCCATCGTGGGAAATGTTGCTTTCAACGGCAGCGAAGGCGTCTGGTTAGCTTGCTCTGGAGCCTTAAATGGACCCGCGATCAAATAATCCGTAAAATAGAAGGCTGTCCAGTTAAGCATGATCGTCGTGACCACTTCATGTGCCCCACGCCACGCCTTGAGGAGTCCTACAAGGCCACCCCAAATTGCCCCTGTGAGCATGCTCCCGCTAATCATCAAGATAATCAGCAACCACCCCGGTAGACTGGATGCCTTAAACGCAATGATACCCGCTGTCATTGCCCCTATCGCCAGTTGCCCCTCCGCACCAATGTTAAAAAGACCTGCTCGATAGGCGATTGCGACCGAGAGGCCCGTCAGGATCAATGGCCCGACGCGCACCAACGTAAACGAGAAGCTCTGCGGGTCTCCAAAAGACCCAACATACAGTGCCTGGTATGCGGCAAAGACCGCATTGAAACGATCTCCAACCGAGCCGGGCGAGGTAATCATGATAACGACGCCACCCGCGATAATTGCGAGCAGCACTGCGAACAGCGGACGAGCGAGAGCAGCACCCCATTTGCGCGTCCATTCGGTCAGTTTCGAGACGGAGGAGCGTTGTTCCGACCCCCTCCGTTGCACTGTTGGCACGGCCATGCGGCATTCTCCTGTGCAGGAATAACAACAGAAAATACCTCCGCGCTTCTTTACCATTGCCTCACGGTCACACACAACATATCCTGGCTCTGCAAGCTCAGAGGAACGATGGCTTACGATATCGTGCCACTATCATAACATCAGCATGGATGAGAAACAAGAACCACAACGCTTCACATTGCTACCCCGCCCGTTAGGCAAACATAGTGCGTGCATCATCCGCGATACATTCAATACTTATCGCTCATTTTTGATGTTTTGCATACGGCAGAGTCTTCTATAATAACGCTCTTGCTACTTACCTTGCATACCATTGTTGCGCACAGGTTTTCAATGGAAGAAGCTGATAACAATTTGATAGAAAATTGTCGATTTTATGCTATGTGTCAGCAGCAATTATAGTGTATGCTTGTGTACATAGAGGAGCAAAAAGTCTCTACAGAAAGGTTGGGATAACCTTTCAATATCTTTCTGCACAATGAACAGGAGGTTATGCAACATGGCCCAACACAAGTGCTTTGTATGCCAAAAGCCCGCATTACGCCGTTGCCTGGGCAACTACTGTAGCTGTTATGTGTGTGATGATCACCTCACTGAAATCTGCGACGCTTGCAGCAGTCGAGGTGAGCCAGACACAGAGGAGCTACGCGAAGACAGCCGGAACCGTCAACGCAAAAAGTCTCCTCATTGGCTCTGGGGATAGCTACGCGCCCCTCTTCAGTATGAGTCATCACTCTTAGCTATTTGCTCATACTGTTGTTGCACAAAACCGTTCTGTTGTCGAACCCATGTAAGCAGGCTCTGATATAATTGTCGTCCATCTGCTGTGTAGCCAGACAAGACGGTCGGTGCTGATAGAGAGCATAGTCGCTGACGTTCGTCATCCCACACCGAGAAGTGTAGACGAACGTGTACTGGCACATGCTCTGTCTTCCCCTGCTGAAAAGAGGCTGTTGGCGCGCGCACCATATAGGTCGCGTTCTGCGGATGCCATCTGACAGTCACAATCGCGCCCGCGATGTCAAATGTCAATCCTGCCAGTACCCACTGTTGTTGTAACAGCTTCAAGTTTGGCACCTGTTCTTGCAACACTTGCCCGATGCGTTCCAGCAACAGACTGTAGGCGTAATGCACAGAAGCTAGATGCTGCATGTACTCTCTTGGATGAAACAACAGCTCCTCTACAGCATCTATATAGCGATGCCATTCCAGCGTGGTGCGCTGGGTGAGAATATGTCCGATAAGCACCATTGCTGGATGGGAGGGATAGCTGCCAGGTCCTCCCGGCCTATACAAGGTGGGGTGTAAGAATTCCTTCAATTGCACGAAGGAAATTTCACGCTCTTGCTCTTCGCCTCCATCTACCAGCTCTAACTCTTCCTGTATCCATGTACCAAGAGTGGAATCAGCAGGTAAAAAGAGTAGTAAGCCAATCAACTCCGCTCGTACTCGCTCTCCAGAGGCCTTCAAAAGTTCTATGGCCGCCCGACAGACGAGTTCCTCATCATCCAAGGCCTGCCAGACCAGTGGCAGATGCTCTTCGTACCTTCCAACAAAACGTAGGGCCGCTGCTCTCACTTCAGGCGCGCTATCATGTTGCAAGAGTTCTATAAAGAGCGCATCGGGCAGATCACCCGATTCATCCTCAAGAGCCTGTATTGCCGCTTCACGTAGCTCCCATTCAGGATCATGCAACGCCCCTATGATGCGTTCGCGATAGCTTCCATTGCGCACCTTACCTAACGAGATAAGGGCAGAGGCTCGTACCGAACAATCTTCCTTTGTAGTATTGACGATCGTCAAGAGACGCTCGGCGGGAATATGTATCCCATAGAAACCCAATGCCCAGGCTGCCGCCGAGCGCACAGCCCACTCGTTGTCATCCAGAAAGCGCATTACCAGTTCTACAGGCAGACGATAGGCCAGTGGCACACATGCCTCCAAAGCGGCAATGCGCACATGCTGATTCCCATCCCCTAACAAACGTTTCAACAGATCGAGCGGTGCTTTATATCCCAACACGGGCAACAGGCGTGCGGCACTCGCGCGTATCTGCCAGCGTGAGTCTTCTACATGTTTTTTAATATCTTCCAGCATACGAATATCAGCCGAAGCACTATTGTCATTCCATTTCATAATGTAACCTTCTCCTCATGCACTCTACAAACAGCGGCTTGCACGTCCTGGACCAATCGGTAATCGCGCTACATACCAACACCAACATCTAAAAAACTGAATGGCACGAGACACGCCAGCAGCGCTGCGTAGAAACGAGGGTCCTTCATCGCAAAAATCGCAACAATTTTTGTGACAAAATGTCCACCACAAAGGAAAGACGCAAGAATCCATCGAGAACATACAAATTTTATTCCCCTCTATAAAAACGTCTTTTAGATTACTTGTTCGATATCCGTATTAGAAGAGACGCGAACCTCAGCAAAAAAGCTACAGAATTTACACTATATGGATCAAATATTGATC
>DAICZM010000396.1 GCA_027311145.1 Ktedonobacterales bacterium | reverse complement strand
GGCTAATCGCGCCAGGGTGCGTTCTCATCTGCTTGATAATGAGGTTGATCTGGTCATTGCAGGCCGCCCGCCCTCGATTGAAGAACTGATTACAGAACCATTTATAACGAATCCACTTGTTCCGATCATTGCCCCCACACACGCGCTGGTCGGGCAGAAACACATACCGCTGGAGCGACTGGCCCACGAACAATTTTTGTTGCGCGAGGTCGGCTCAGGCACACGCGCCGCGATTGAGGAGATGTTTGAGATCGCGGGCCTGCCGCTGCAAGTGGGCATGGTTTTAGGGCACGTCGAAGCAATTAAACAGGCAGTCGCCGCAGGTCTGGGCGTGAGCGTGCTATCGGCGATGGCGATCAGGCGTGAAGTACAATATGGGCGGCTGGCAATTCTTGATGTAGAACAATTTCCCCTGCAACGCCGCTGGTATATCGCGCGCCTGGCCTATGCCCCACTGACACCCAACGTCGAAGCATTTATCTCTTTCCTACACGCCTACGCGCGCCGTTATGAGCAGGGAGAGACACATCATGCGCTATCATGAACGCTCTATTTGCGTTTGTTCATAAAGCAGGAAATGCCGCAATGCACTTGCAGCCAGCGAAAGCCGCTGCCCTTTCAGATGAACGATGTGCCAGTCACGTTGCAGGGGAAAACCTTGCACGTCCAAAATACTTAATTCGTGATGCTCCACTTCCCAGCTGATCGACTCACGCGATAAGACCGCGATCCCGATATTCGCGATCACGCTTTCTTTGATCGCCTCAATACTGGCAAATTCCAGGCTACGCGCGGGAGACAGACCATCTTGTGCGAAACGCAGTTCGACATCGTGGCGCGTGGCTGTGCCGGGTTCGTGGAGCAGGAAGGTTTCTGCGCGCAAATCGTGCAGCGATAAACCCGCTCGTGTTGCCAATGGATGAGTCGATGAGGCGACCATCACCAGTTCATAAGGAGCGAGATGTTCTACCACAAAGCGTTCGTGATGCTCAATCACGCTCATGACCACGAGGTCTACCTGATGCGTAAGGAGATATTCCTCGATGACCCGTCGATTGGCGACCGTCAGATGAATATGTAAACCAGGGTGAAGCGTGTGAAACGCGCCCAGCAGCATCGGCACAATATAGGTTCCCGCGCTGGTACTGGCTCCAATCAACACGCGCCCCCGCTGTACCTGTTGAATGTCGTGCACAAGCGGTCCGATACCAGCAAACAAGCCCAGGATACGCCCGCTGTGGCGCAACAGTTCCTGACCAGCAGGCGTCAAGATCAGACCCCGGCCCTGACGCGCAAAAAGCGGCATGCCAATGCGCTGCTCAAGTGCTTTGATCTGCTGCGAAACGGCAGGTTGCGAGAGATAAAGTTGGTCAGCGGCACGTGTATAGCTGAGATACTGCGCGACGGCACGAAAGAGGGTCAGTTGGTGAAAGGTCAGGTCCAGCGTGATATCGACGTTGTTACTTATAAAGGAGGATTGTTCTGGCATAATTCCTTTCACCCAATCTGCATAGAAAAATAGCATATACTAATTAGAATGCCATGCCAACACCATCAATTGCAAATTTTAGTGTTTCTACATCTCAAAAACGAGACGCGAGATAGGTGACGTAATGCGAGGCTAAGAGCAAACTATCCGATAAAAGTGAGAAACAAAGTATAATGAACGTGCCATCCCCTAGCATAGAAACCGATACTCTTACCAGGGCGCGGCGTCAGCGCGTACTCCTTATCACAACCACACTGGCAGCCAGTTTGATCTTTTGGGTCTTTGTCTTCGCCGATAGCGGTTGGGGACCGCTACTCACACCACTTGCTGTACATCTGCATATCTCTCTGGCAACAACTGGATTACTCTATGTCGTCTGGTCTACAGGCTATCTCCCTGGCGCATTGCTAGGAGGCACAATGCTAGATCGCTACGGGCCACGTCCTGTGTTTTTCGCCGCTGCACTCCTGGTCATGCTCGGTTTAAGCAGCATTGCGCTCGCTTTACTCGTTCCGCAAGGCGTTCCGTTCGTTTTCTTACTGGCAATTGCGGGCATCGCGGGCATTGGCGGCGGCGTGATCGATGCCTCAAGTAACGGCCTCATTAGCAGTCTCTTTGCCAGCAAACGCGGCACGGCACTGAACCTCTTCAACCTGCTCTACCCGCTCGGCGGCGTTTTGCTCTCATTGGTGGATGCGGAACTGCTCACGCTTTTCCACAACGATCCACGCCCATCGTTCCTCTTCACGCTCGGCTTTATCGTGATCGCGCTTCTCTCGCTGCTCGGCATCCCACGTGGTTTTCAACTCAGGCATGTAACATCGCCCGCAAACGGTATCCCTCAACAAGCAGAACCTGAAAAATCGCGTACACCCCTGATGCATCTCCTGGTGCTTCTGGCTCCAGTGATTATGGCAATGATGTTTACCTCTGGTATCAGTTCGAGCGTGCGCGCCTGGACGCCCGCCTACATTCATGTCACCTATGGACAAAGTGCGGCTGTGGCAGCGGAGTTAAGTTGCATTGTATGGTTACTCTCAGCAATTAGCCGCCTTGGGGCCGCCGCGCTGATTATCCGCATTGGCGCGTGGCGTATGGTGATGCTCGGCATACTGGTCTCCCTCGCTGGCTTTCTCGCGATGTGGTTCAGCACTGACATTCGCTCAGGGACGTTTGCTATCGCGCTTGCCAGCATTGGCCTCTCTCCCATCTTCGCAACCTTCCTCTCAATCGGCAGCGAACTGGCAAAAAAATCGCCAGGAACCGTTTCGGGCATTCTTTTGTTTACCAGCGGCCTCAGCACCGTCTTTTGTGGCTGGTTTTTCGGCCTGCTACTCAACACGGCAGGTCCGCGCTGGGCGGTCATCTTCTGTATGATCTTTGTTCTGCTCGCAGGTATCCTTGCACTGCGCTTGCGCCCCACACCCGCGCGAGCATAGTAACAGTGACGCTTTTTGCTGCTGATATTCGTGTTTGCCAGGAGAAGTTTTTTCGTTACTGGCAATCACATCTATATGCGTATTTTCGTTATTGCGAAAAACTTGCAATTACGGATTTTAGATGGTATGCTTGTAGCAGACATTGTCACTGACTTGCCATGAAGTGATCCCAGGAGCAGGATGCACAAGGGTAACTTCCAACACCTACCTGAAGTACCAACAATTATCGTGGCGTTTCATGTCATCTGGCACAATGGCTATTGATGCCTGAAACCGGTTTTATGAGGAGGATTCATGATTGCTCCGCTCTCACGAGTGTTTAACGATAACGCGCACAATGTGCGCGGCAAAGTGGTTAGTATTCTAGCCTTTCTGGTCATCGCAAACGTTGTTGCCTGGGTGTTAGCACTCACCGTCTTCTCAGCCTATCCGCTGCTGCTGGGAACCGCGCTGATCGCCTACACGTTTGGTCTGCGCCACGCGGTGGATGCTGATCATATTTCAGCTATCGACAATGTCACGCGCAAACTGATGCAAGAAGAGAAACGCCCGGTAGCTGTGGGTTTCTTTTTCTCGCTCGGTCACTCGACCATCGTGGTCGCACTGACGGTTATCATCGCCCTGACTGCGAGTGCCATCCAGAAGAATTTTCCGGGCTTGCAGGCCGTTGGCGGTCTGATCGGAACCTCCGTCTCCGCGCTGTTCCTGTTCGCGATTGCGATTGTCAACTTGCTGATCCTCTGGGAGATTTTCCAGCAGTTCCGCATTGTCAGAAAAGGCGGAACCTATGACGAGCAGACGATAGAAGAGTTTTTGAACCAGCGTGGCTTGCTTGGGCGTTTCTTCCGTCCCCTCTTCAAGATCATCACGAAAAGCTGGCACATGTACCCGCTCGGCGTCCTGTTTGGGCTGGGCTTCGACACAGCCACCGAGGTTGGTCTGTTAGGTATCGCAGCTTCCTCAGCCACAAAGGGTCTGCCCATCTGGTCAATCTTGATCTTCCCGCTACTGTTCCTGGTTGGTATGTGCCTGATTGATACGCTTGACAGTATTCTGATGCTAGGCGCGTATGGCTGGGCATTTATGAAGCCGATGCGCAAGCTCTACTACAACATGAATATCACGCTGGTCTCCGTGCTGGTCGCCTTCCTGGTTGGCGGCATCGAGGCTCTGAGCATTGTCGCCACGACGCTCAACTTACAAGGTGGGGCCTGGAATTTCCTGGGACATTTGAGCGATAACTTTGGCACGATTGGCTATATGATTATCGGCCTCTTCGTGTTAAGCTGGCTTGGCTCAACGCTGATCTATAAGATCAAAGGCTATGACAACCTCAAGGTAGCTACGACAAAAGAGCAAGAACAGTTCGCAGGCACAGGCGGCTCTTAAAACCAAAACATTCAAAACGCAAGGGGAGGCGAAGCCACAGATTGACTTCGCCTCCCCTCTTTATATATGCGTGTGGTTCATGTTTTTGTAGCAAGGCAAACCCGAAAAATCCCTTATGCGTTCCACCTGTATCAATCTTGTTGCCTCGTGGGACCGATCCATTGAGAAACCTCCAGTTCGTCTACGCAAAACGTTGAACTGCACCTCAAAATATTGGGTCACTTGACTTATTAGAACAAATATTCTATACTTGGAGAGGACAAAAGCAATTAGCTTTTGACTCTTGTGAAGGACAGATCATTCTAAAGAGGAGCATATGTATGGC
>DAICZM010000395.1 GCA_027311145.1 Ktedonobacterales bacterium | reverse complement strand
CGCATAGTGTGAACTACACCACAACAAAATAGCTCACCACCTGCGTCTATTTTTATGACTATGCAATAGCGATATGATATCTTACACGCATACAAAGGATTTTGATGTCTATGAAAAAACGCTCTTTCTCCTGGATAAAAGCCTTGCATATTGCCCTCTTTGGCATAACAGTGGCGAGCCTTCTTGCAGCCTGTAGCTCTGTTACAACTACCCAAACACAACAAATAGCAGCCATCAATACCCCTACACAGCAGAGTGGTAACCCCGCTCCTCAGACAACAAGCACCGCAAACCATCTGCAAACCAGTTGCCCTGCTACTGGGACAGCACGTGCGCTCGTTTTATCTTCACTCACTACCACTTCTCATCAAACACTGGTCTATATAGTCAATGAGTTTCAGCAGCATACACCCACATTTGGCACACTGAAACGCTATGATCTCACAAGTGGCACAAAAACGGAGATCATCAAACTCGCCCATGTCAGTATCGACGCAGCACAGGTTTCAGCCGATGGACAATGGCTTCTTTTCGTTAGCAATACTGGCACACAACAAAAACTTCAGGCCATCCGTCTCGATGGGCAAGACCTCCAGACCCTCTATTGCAGCACGACATTACAATTTACCCCTCAATGGTCTACAAATCAACAATTGATCGCATTTGAAGAAAGCAACGGGAACACCTTTAGCATTTTCCTGCTGCATGTCGTGGATGGAACACTTGAAAAAGTCTTCGTACAAAGCAATGCCGGCCCATATGCTTATCTGCTACGCTCCTGGCTTGACACAACACATCTCTACCTGGTCAGAACTACCACCGACAGTAACCCTACGATCCTCTCGCTGCTTGATCTCTCAAAAGGCGATCATCAGACACCAGCCGATCTTACACAAATTGTACCAGCACCAACAGCTCCACAAAATCTCTCATTAGGAAGCTTTGACAGCAGCTACAACGGAACACAACTCTTTGTGAATCACAATAATTGTAGTTACAGTTGCACAGGTCCAAGCGATATCACGGTACAGCCCGCATTGGGTGGAACACAACACACCATCTTCAGCAGCGCACAAGATGCAGTGACGAGTGTGCGTACTGTCACTACTCATACACTACTGCTGACTATCGAAAATCATCCCTTCATCGGTGGCACTGTCGATCAAAGTCACAACGGTCTCTGGACACTACAAACAGATGGTACAGGTCTCACACGCCTACTTGCTGATAGCGCGCAAAACATTTCCTACTTGAACGCCAGCAGCCAGTTTCCCTGGTCTAACCTTGCGCGTGACAATACGATGTACGCAGTCACCCAAATCAGCACACAACAGGGACAAATACCAACAGTCAGTATTCTCATCGGCTCACTACAAGGTGGCACGCCGACGACTATCGCCTCCATCTCTGACGGCACAGCCCTCAGTGTTGCTGGGTGGACAACACTGTAGTGTGAGCAGCGAAAAAATTTATCCATCCTAGAAATGCAGCAGTAAATACTCGGCGGTCTCCTGCCCACGTGCATTGGCAAATCCTTTACCTTCACCGATCCGTGTGAAGCCGTTTTTTTCCAGGACGCGCAGAGAACCATGATTGTCTTGAGCGGCGCGAGCATACAGTGGACGCTCTTTGAGAGATGCGAGAAAGGCCGCGAGTGCCCTGGTGGCGATCCCTTTGCCCCAATAGATTTTTCCCAACCAATAGCTAACTTCCAAACGGTCATTTTCGCTCCGATAACTCAGAACATGACCAGCTACCTCTCCATTGAAGAGGATGGTTTGGGTAACGACGTGTTGCAATCCTTGCCCAACGACGCTAGCGCGTCTACTGCTAGCGCAGTCAGGGCAGGAAAAAAGGGTCTTGTTCGCTAATATTCTGGCCCAGTGAGCCATAAAAGCGTCCTTATCCGTCGGGTCTTTGACCGTAAAGGCCGCCATCCAATTCGCCTCCTGATCCACCTCTTGCTCAAAAAATATCAGAAGGTCGCTCATCATCACGTCGCGCAGAACGATGCCAGACGTATCAGAGGACGGATTTATTCTTTCCATACTGTTCTTCCCTCTCAGGAGCCCAGACTATCACTTATATGCACGGCACTAATGCGATAGGCCGCAGCGGTGAGCCTGAGCCGCCCTTGATCTTGAGCGGCAGGGCGATAAAGTAGAACGTGGCGGGTACTTTAGCGAGGTTACTCACGCTTTCGATGATGAAAATCCCGTTTGGCAGGAAATAGCGCGCGTGCCCAAAACCAGCCTTCAC
This sequence comes from Ktedonobacterales bacterium, assembly GCA_027311145.1. Taxonomy (GTDB): domain Bacteria; phylum Chloroflexota; class Ktedonobacteria; order Ktedonobacterales; family Ktedonobacteraceae; genus DTNP01. The sequence continues at coordinate 2,400 of DAICZM010000395.1, read as the reverse complement.
TTGCTTATTTACCTGTGCCATATCACAGGCGGGCGTATCTGAGCCGACCGCTTTCACACCACGCTCGTAGAGATAACGGCAGACATCCTCGGCTAACCCTGGCTGATTCTCGCCCCACCAGTTGCGCTCGTGCGGGGCTTTCTGCTCCACATCGACGAGATACTTGTCCCAACCGAAATTAAACAGCACGATATCACCCTGCTCAATCGCAATCCCTTCCCGCTCCATAACCTCCTGTACCTTGCTCAGAGGAGCCAGATCACCAGGCTGATAATTCTCCTGCGCGAGATCAATTTTCTTCGCAACGCCCATCAAGGCTGCTGCGGGAAAAATCTCAATCGTCTGCTCAGGCTTGTTTGGCAACACATGGGCAGGCGCATCTACATGACATCCGCTATGTTCAGGCAAAATAATTGTTTGCAGGAAATAGCCGTTCTGCCTAAAATTACGCGAATCCTCAATGATCTGTACGTCAGGATGCGAATGCCAGTGCGGCATATTGGTATACACCAGAGGCGAAAGATCAACCACCTCCATGCCCAATAGCATGTTTGCCAAATCTTGAACTGATGCCATACGCAATTCCTCCAACGTTGTTCTCGTCAAACAATTCATTTATCTCTTGCCTTATACAGGCATCGCTGGCAAATGTACATCTACAAGTGCAGGTTCTCCACGCTGGCAAGTCTCAAGCGCGGCTTTCAAGGCAGGCATAAGATCAGCAACGCCACGCACAGTCCAGCCTTGCACACCCATCCCGTGCGCCAGTGCAGCAAAATTGAGGCGTGGCTGACCAATGCCAGTCACAGCTCCCAAATGGGCGCGCCCGCTCGTTGCCAGCGTGCCACGCAAACGCAACATCTCCATTTTAATAATGTCATAGCTTGCATTATTACAAATAACCGTCAGGATAGGCAGATGATAGTGAGCAGCAGTCCACAAGGCCTGGATCGAATACATCGCAGAGCCATCGCCGACCACAGCGACTACAAGCCGATCTCTTGCCCCGAGTTGCGCCCCAACAGCCAGCGGCAAGCCCGCCCCCAAAGCTCCACCACGACTGGCTAAATACGTCTCAACATCATCTAATACTTCACTCTGAAGGGCTGTCCGCGAGGTAATCGACTCATCCACCAGAATCGTATCAGCAGGCAATAGTTGGTGCAATGCGCGCATCAACGTTTTGGTTAACAGAATATTCTTTTCAGTTTCATCTATCATACCCCCACTACGGCCAGCGGGCATTTCCGCCGCTTGCGCTTCTAATGCGCTCACCTCGCCCGAACGATGCGCATAGTCCCGTATTTGAGCCACCAATAGCACAAGGCTTGCTGTGACATCGCCATACAGTAACTGGCTACCACGCTCATTCTTGCCCAACGCTTCAATGTCATCATCGAGCTGAATAACCCGCGTATGCGCAGCAACAACGGGCGAGGGATCGTACTCATACATAAATAGCGTGGTAAAGCCGCCCACACCAATCAGGAAGAGAACGTCCGCCTGCTCTAAAAATGCTCTGCGCTGGTCAGGCAAATAAGGCAGATACAAGCTTCCCGGCAATGCACGTCCAGCACGCAGGCGCGGAAAGGTATCATACACGATACGCGCACCCGTCAAAGCCGCCAACGCCCCAATCTGTGCCATTGCTTCTGCTCCAATATCGCCAACCAGCAACAGAGGATTGCGTGCGGTGAGCAATACCTCCGCTGCGTGCGCAAGATCCTTGCTAGATGCTGGACCGTACTCTGGCACATGCAAAGCAGGAATGGCAGGCACATGCCCATCTGCCTTACGCGGCAGTGCGGTCAGGATATTGGTTGGCAGAATCAGACAGACGGGACCTTGTGGCGGCGTCATCGCAATCATTGTCGCACGCTGTAAGACATCCGCTAATTCGCTCGCATCGCGTACCGTCCAGGTCCATTTACACACGTCTCTGGCAATACCCGCAATATCCCCTGCCAGTGGCGAATCCTCTAGAAGATGGCGCGTATCATGCTCTCCCACCGTGACAATCATCGGCACACGTGCGCGCTTAGCATTATGCATATTTGCCAGCCCATTCGACAGTCCAGGTGCAAGGTGCAGATTGACCAGCGCAGGATGACCACTCAAGCGCGCCAGGCCATCAGCGGCTCCGGTCGCGACATTTTCGTGCAAACATAGAATAAATTGCAGATCAGGATAGCGCACAAGACCATCCATGAACGCGGCCTCCGTCGTCCCAGGATTGCCAAAAACGTAACGGTAGCCATATTGTAGAGCAGCTTGAAAGAAAAGATCAGCTCCCTGACGTAGTCCATCCGACGATGCCGGAGTCCGTTCTGGCTCGTATGCCATGCTATTACCTCCATTGATAAGTCACATTTACAACAGTCCCATTCTATCATGTCCCGT
>DAICZM010000394.1 GCA_027311145.1 Ktedonobacterales bacterium | reverse complement strand
TCTGTTCAACCTCGCCAAGCCCGAAATCGGTGATCTCAATCTGCTCCTGCTCTGGTGGCGTAAGGACGCATCCATGCCGTTTGAGTTGTATTACGGCGTATTCTTGTAAAAGGCGTACTTTGTCGCGTGTAAGCATAGAAAGTATCTCCTTCATGTTTTGAGAGCATGTTCCCACGCTCTGTTGTATGTTTATCTATACTACGTCAGATCAAATGGCAGGTATACACATTCTGCAGTGGATATCTGCTTTGCCATTGGCGGGGTAATTCGCTTGACTCTCAATCTGTAATGCCAAACATTTTTCCCAAAAGCTTGCGTTATTAAGGGTTTTATGATTAAATGCCCTGAGTATGACAGAACAACGTTTTGATAATACTGCACAACAGCGTGCCTTTCGAGCATTTGAGACACTCGTCACGGGGGAAGGGGTCACAATTGATCTTGCGCTGGCCTCTCTACTCATTGCAGGTATCGAGTATCCCAATCTGGATGTAGCACATTATATTGCCCAACTCGATGCACTTGCGCGGCGCGTCAGGTTTATGCTTGGCCTCCCTTCATCTGATGTGCTTGCCCAATTGCCAGGGGGCATAAGTCCTTTAACCGTTCTTGAAGCCATCAATAGCGTGCTTTTTGAACAGGAGCATTTTCATGGCAATCGCGCTGATTACTACAAATCCGACAATAGTTTTTTGAATAAGGTATTAGAGGATCATGTTGGTATTCCTATTGCGCTCTCTCTGCTGTATATCGAGGTGGGGAAGCGCGTGGGTTTAGCCCTGGATGGTGTTGGACTCCCGTTTCACTTCGTGGTGCGTTGTCGTTTAGCACAGGACAATATGATCTATATTGATCCTTTCGAGCGCGGTTTGTTGCTGAGCGAACACGATTGCCGTGTGCGCATTCGCCGCATGGCGGGTGGCAAAATTCGCTTTCAAGCCTATTGGTTTGAGCCTGTCACGCCTACACAGTTTTTACAACGCATGTTGACCAATCTCAAGCATATCTATCTGCATCAAGAAGCTTTTCCGCTTGCTCTGGCTATCTGTGACCGTCTGCTGCTCCTCACTCCACTACCTGCCTTTGAATGGCGAGATCGCGGATTAGTTCACCTGCAACTCAAGCATTACGGGCGTGCCCTTCGTGATCTCAGGACCTACTTAGAGCGCGCCCCCGATGCGCAGGATCGAGATAAGATGCTGAAGCATATAAAAACTGTTCGTCAGATGTTAGCCATGCTCAATTAAGGGCAGAGAGCCTCACGGCAAGATGGTGACACTGTGCCACTTGCCAGTATTAGATATCCTTCATGCTAAGAGCCATATGACGGCGTTCCATATCGATACGCACGATTAAGACATCAATCTCATCACCGACAAACAGTTCGCGTCGTGCATCGGTCACATTTTCGCGGATATCGCTTTTATAGATCAGACCACTGGCCCCTGGCTCGACTTCGACGAATGCGCCAAAATCTTTGACATCAGTGACAACGCCCATGACAATCTCACCGACTTTGTAACGGAGCAGCGGGTCATGCTCTGCCACTTGCATGCTGAGTTCTAGCCAATGTTTTTCGCGATTGATGGTCAAGATGCGCACTGTAACTTCATCGCCAATACTCACAACGTGGGCAACGTCGCTGACGTAGCCCCACATTTTGCTTTTATGCACAAGGCCGCTTACGCCCGGTTCGATCTGAACAAAGGCCCCGAACTCTTGAATGTCAGTGACACGTCCGGTGACGGTATTGCCTTCCTCGTAATTGCGCAATGGGTCATATTCGGGCAATTGCATACTGAGTTCGAGGTTACTTTGCTCGATATTGACATTTAAGATGAAAACTTTAATCTCATCACCCATATGCACAACCTCGCTCATATCGGGTACATAGCCCCACATTTTGCTTTTATGCACGAGGCCACTCACACCTGCTTCAATCTCGACAAATGCCCCATAGGATTGAACACCAGTGACGCGCCCCTCGACGATTTGGCCTGCTTGATACTTCATAATGGGTGGTAGCAGGTAGTTCTCGTCTGTCCCCTCGTCAACCTGTGGGTAGCTGATCTCTTCATCCAGCTTCTCATCCAGTTCTTCGGCCTCACTACTGCTCTCGCTCAGTGGTTCGTTGTTGTCCAACACGCGCACATAGTCAAGTTGCTCTTCTTCTTCAAGCCAGCCGGCTCTCTTTGCGTGAGCGGCTGCTGTTGTAATGGTTTGAACTTCTGTAAGGAACTGGTAGGAATGGCGATAGAGGTTGCGAATACTATATTGGTAGGTTTTATCCGCACTGAGCAACAGTAATTTATTTCTCACGTGGTAGGGCATCTGTCCATGAAAATGTAGGCAATGCTGGTCCCAATAGAGGCTAAAACGTTGCTGATGGGTCAGTTCGATAACCTGACGAACCTCACCGGGCAGGCGATGCATTTCTGGCGAGGTTACATGATCTGGGAATAAGAGATTGAGTGTGACTTGATCGCCAATGGCACAGGCTTGTTGTGGATTGGGTAACATGGCACGCGGGATATTCAGAGCGTAGATCAGTCCCAGTGCCGGATCACTCCAGTGAAGAACTAGGAGAAGCGTATCGTTGAACACTTTGCTGATTGTGGCGTTTGCTTGGTAGATGTTATTTTCAGCGGGCAAACTTTTGAGTATTTTGTCAAGGTGGACTTCCATCAGTGGGAGCAAAGAAAGGGTGACAGTGTGTCTGAGTGTATCAACCTCTTCGAGCATGACATGCAGCAGTGTGCCTGGTGCAATCTCTTTGACAGCTTCGCCGAGCGGTGTGAAACTGAGCTGTTCCGGTTCTAGTAAGACCGTGAGTTGTGAGCGCGGTTCTTCGACTATGAGAGAGATGAGCGTGTCTTGCGGACGTTCATCGTAACCAAGTGTGCGTACCACGATCATATCGCCGACCTGATAGAGGTCATTGAAGACGCAAAAAGGTTCTTTTGTGGGAATGGGTGCTACGATGGCAAGAGGAGACTCAGGTGGATCAAATGTATAATCGACTACTTCGACCAGCAATGTATCATTGACATGATATTCTTTGGCTTCGTCATCGGGCATCTGCGGCATGTCTTTGAGGCATAAGCGTCCTGTAATGCCTGTCAGGGCACGCCGTTGCGGTAGTGGTTGCGACTGCGCTGTTGTCAGTAGGGCTTCCTCAACGCTCTCTTTGCGCTCATATTCGCTTGCATAACTGCTCAGTTGTTCTCTTCCAAAGAGACCCGCTTCACTGCGAAAATTCTCAATCGTGGGCATGGCGTCGGTGAGATGACGTGCGAACGCGACGGCAAATGTGCCATCGGGGTTGATCTCGGTAATGGTACAAACGTAGCGGCTTCCGAGTGGGACGCGCTGATCGAGGAAGAGGCGTTGATCGGTGAATGTAGGCTGTAGTTCGTTTGCCTGATTGCGGAGGGTTTGCTGAGCTATAAAACGTGCTAGTGCTAGTGCGGAATGCTCATGCTGGTTTAGCCATACTAACCAATTGGGTTCAAGGGCAAGCAACGCGGGTACAACGGTGGGGTCTGTCTCGGTATTTTGAACAAGATAGTAAGCAAAAAGAATTCGTAAACGTGTCAAAAGATCAAAATTGAGAGGACGGTGTTCTGTAATTTTTTTATTCACACTGCGTTCGGCAAGCAGCCGTGCGCGTTCTGGTTCAACTTGATAAGCGAGTAAGCCATGATGGACAAAAAAAGCTCTGGCCCATGCTTCCTGTCGTGCCTGTTGAAGTGCTATTTTGACGGCGGTAAACCATGCATCAGCAACATCTTTTACACCATACTGATTTATTAACAGATCAATGCTCTCCGTATCATAGGCCTTTCCAATATCTTTCTTAAAGCGGGGGAGATGGCTACCAAGCGTTTCTTCTAATAGTTTTGGCAATACGGGTAAGCGATAGGGTTGCCATGTTTCGCGCAAGGCCCATGTGGGAACTAGCGATTGTTCTTGATACCGTGTCTCAGACCATGCCGCGTAGAGCTTGAGGGCGAATTCGATATCGTCGCGACACCCTTTGCGCAGAGCGTGATGGATGCGATAGACGGCTCGGCTCGTGGTGGCATCCCACTCGTTATCCCAATAGAGCAGGCGTTGTGGGCCGCCAACGTTCATGATTGCCAGTAATGTTGCCATCTCTGTGGTACACATATAGCGGTCGGCCGCGGTCATCAGCTGATCGACTTGGGCGTCGGTTGTGGGAAAGAAGGTATTGCGTTGTTTTGTATTCCCGGTCTCGTTCTGGCGCATACGCTGTAAGAGTTGTGCTACTCGTCTGCGCATGTTAGGGGTTTTGGAGATGGGCGTGCTGTCTGCGATGACTATTTGCTTATTTGTTACGGGCTCTTCCGTCATTTGTACCTCGGTGAACATTTCTGCTGCTTGCCCTGTTCGCGTTGGGGGGGGCAAGAGAGGCACAAATGTACCTGCATGAAGTACTCGCTTTTTTCGATCTAGCAAGGGATTGTGTTCCCGCAGGGGATCGAGAAAAATAATAGCAGCAATCATCGCACTAAGGGTAAGAAATTTTGTGTGTGAATTATGTCCAGTTAACCATGTTATCAAACGATTCATAGCATTACTCCTAACAAATTAATTCCATGTCATTCTCCCCGGTAAGTAACAGTTCATCATGTGCCAAAAATAGTAAGGGGT
>DAICZM010000393.1 GCA_027311145.1 Ktedonobacterales bacterium | reverse complement strand
ATCGTGCGATTGTGATGTTGCGGACCCTCAAAGAGTTGAGCTTTTTAGAGATTGGGCAGGTTCTCCACATCCCAGAGAATACGGCCAAGACATATTTTCATCGCGCCTTGCCAAAGCTGCTCCATGAACTGACTATCACTAACGGACCGGGCATGACATCTGCATCTGGGCGGAGTGTCATGCCTTAACGAGTCTGTGTGGGCTTGGGACAGTCAAGCGGGCCGTGCCCTGTTAAGGTTCTTCAACCCACCCAATTTCCTCACGGAAGGGCAAGTGTTGTTGTGTTGCTTCCTCGGCTGTGAGGTAGGGTAAAAGATGACCGACGAGTGGCTGATGTGCTTTATAGCGTTGCAGGTTCTGCCATGCGTGTTCATGCATCATGCGCACAGCCACGAGAGGGTCACCTAGTGTGGTAATCAGTGTGCGTAGTGCGGTTGCGCCACGTTCTTGCTCGGCGGGTGTTTGTATTTGGCGACCGAGTAAGCGCGAGAGAGCATAAAGGTCTTGCGTCTCCACTAGGCCGAGATGCTCGCCTTGTAACATCAGGCGCAGGCCACGTGCAAGCGTGTGGTCGAGGGTGGCAACATTCATTTCGGTATCATCGCGCATGCCGCGGTTGTTCAGATTAGCGGAGCCGACGGTTGACCAGAGATCATCGATAATGGCGACTTTGGCATGTACGTAAATAGGGCGATACTGTGTGTTATCGTCCGTCCCTGTTGAACTTGCCAGTGTGAAGGCTTGCAAGCGTCCCTCTTCAACGGCGTTTGGCACTTGCGTGCGTAGATGTTGAAGGCCCGCGTCAGAGAAGGCGCGCCCCACATTGGGGTGATCGGGTAGAATAATGGTCATGGTTGCCCCACGTTCCAGCGCATGACGCAAGAGGTCCAGATTATGCTCCATTTCAGGGCTATTTTCACCGAGCAAAGAGATATCAATGCCGGTATAGGCACGGAGCCAAAGATACTGGTTTTCCAGATACACGAAATGCTGAATATTGCTGAACGCATTGGCATAAAGTTGTGCAATGCCACGCACAACCGCCGGCTCGAAGTGGTAGGTATGTTGGGGGATAGTGCGTGCAATTTGTACCACGCTCTGTGTCTCGATAGGTGCGTGGGTGGGATGCTCTGGCACGAGTTGTTGCTCCGGCAGATGATGGCTATGCACGACGCTATTCCAGCGTTGGCGGAAATTTAGTTCAACATCAGCTGCTGCTGGCCCTTCAATGATAGAATGGACATCGTGCCAGGAATGTGGCGTTTGCCCCTGATCATTGAGACGTAGCGATGTGCTGAAGGGATGATCCTCGCTGTCCCAACGGTCGAACTGCCCCCCTTCTTCGATCAGTAGATCAATGCCGCCCACAAAGGCATGTATGCCATCGACGATGGCAATTTTTTGATGTAGCGACTCGACTGGATGATGCAGGATCCCAAACGAGCTATCATCGAGTAAACAATCAATGCCGGCAGCGAGTAACTCGCGATGTGTTTTCTCTGTATCAGTGTGAGCGAAGAGCGGCTCACCTTTCCAAAGTAACACCTTGACTTCAACCCCTCGACTGATGGCATAGCCCAGAACTGTTTGTACGGTCAGCTCATGCGAAGTCCAGAATTGAATGGCATGCTCATCTAGCCCGATGGCACGTAAGTTGGCAAGCAGTTCCTCTTGTTGTGGGCTGCCGTCTGGGCCGGCGCGATGGTCGTTACCTCGCACCAGAGCCATTGTCGCGGTCAATCCCCAATCGGCTTGATAGATATAGTGGCGCGCCATGAGAAAACGATGGCAAAGCGTTAGGAGTGTGGTGCGCCCATCAACGAGATAGGTGATTTGTGTATCGGTGTGTACTGGTGTGTCGCCTTCTGCCCACCAGCTATGTGCTTGTTGTATGTCAGGTTGTTGCATTGTTATTCTCCTGATGAGTAGCGAAAAGCTTGGTAACAGTGAGCAGCAAAATAGGCAACTTCATGCTCGTTGCCTATCTTGCTGACCTTGTGGCTGAATACATGAGCCGCAAGCAGAGATTCGGTATATCACATATTCATCGTACCATATCAGGTGCTACGCACGCACATCTTTGCGTTTCAGGAAAAAGCCAATCAGAATGACGAGAACGACGACAATGGTCAGGAGTGCGCCCCAGGAAACGAGGATACGTTGTATTGCCTCTGCTGTGCTGTAGGTTGAGTAGAGCGTACCATGATACGTGTAATCGTTGCCAAAGAGCTTGTCACCGCCGATAGTTTCAGCATGGAGGCCAATGGAAGAACCGAGTGCTGCCATGGCCCAGCGTGTTGGGAAGACGGTCGCAAGAATCTGGGTGAGCCAGTCTTTGAGCGGGATAATCGCCCCTGAGAAAATGACCTGTGGGATGAGAATAATCGGTACAAAGCTGATGGCGCGATCATTATTAGGGGCAATTGCCGAGATAGTCAGGCCAAACATCAGGCCGCCGAGTGACGTGAGGACGAGTGTGATATACGTTTCAGCTAGGACAGGGAGGAAAACACCCTGATGGAGCGGCTCACCAAGCTCGACAATGGTAACAAGGATGGCACTTTGGAATAGGCAGAGAATCCCCAAGACGGCGATTTTTGAGAACATGTAGGGCAGAATCCCCAGGTTCACGGCACGTTCGCGCAAATAGATCGGGGCTTCTTTCACGATCTCGCGTGCGCCATTAATACAACCGAATAAGACTGTCGTAAAGCCTAGGATGAACAAGACCTTTTGTGCATCTGTGCCGGAGCCGGGCAAGATGAAATCTTGCAGTGCCTGTATCGCGCCGCCTTTTTGGTTGGCATAGGCCGTGCCATTCGGGTCGCTTTTTAAGAATGTGAGGACCTGATCGCAATTGACCTGTTGCGCCTGTTGATTAGGCACAACCAGTGGTCCCTGCGCGGTGAGAATCTGTGTGCGACACTGAATGAGCTTGTTTGCTTCAAACACGCCGGGGCCAATCTCGAAACGCACCATGAGAACTAACATCAGACCAATCACAGGAGCCTGGAGTAGTAAGATGAGTAGCGTGCCGATATCATTTTTCAGCAGTTCGAGGTAGCGCATTGAGAGGAGTTGGAACTGCACGAAAGGATTACCACGCTTCACACGTTTTTTGGTCTGTGCTGTTTGCTGTGCTACGACCTGTCCAGTGGGACGCTGACTTAATGGCTGCATGACATAGCGGCGATATTCAGGCGAAGCTTTGAAGCGGTCTTCAGCCTCTTGTGCGATATTTGGATGCTCTTTGTTTGCTTCGAGCGCGCTGTAAATTTCGGCAAAATCGGTTTTGTCAAAGTAGGTCTTGGCCTCATTGGGTGGGCCGAAATAGGCCAGACGCCCACCTGCTGCTAGAAAACAGACATAGTCGCACGTGTTGATGTTATTGGTTGCGTGTGTCACGAGAATGACTGTGCGCCCCCGGTCTGCGAGACGACGGAGTAGGAGCATCATTTTGCGATCCAGGCCGGGGTCTAGGCCGGAAGTGGGTTCATCGAGGAAGAAGACGCCGGGGTTTGCCAATAGTTCCAGAGCAATCGAGACACGTTTGCGTTGCCCGCCGGAAAGTCTATTGACCATCAACTTGCGTCGATCAGTCATCTCAACATCTTCCAGGACTTCATTGATGCGCTGATTAATCTGCTCTTTTGTGAAGTCGCTGGGCAGACGCAAGCGTGCGGCATAGTAAAGGGCGCGTTCAACGGTGAGTTCACGATGGACGATATCGTCCTGTGGGACATAGCCGAGTTGCGTGCTAAAGGCAGCAAGATTCTGATAGTAGTCTTGCCCATTATACAAGACCGTGCCATTCTGTGCAGGGCGGAGACCATTTAGCGCGTCCATCAACGTAGATTTGCCAGCTCCTGAACCGCCGACGAGAGCTACAAAAGAGCGTGGGGGGATCGTGAGCGAGATGTCACTGAGCAAAATAACCTGGTTGTTGCCGCGCTTTTTGAGGTTGATGGCATCAATACGAATATTGCTGCTTTCGTCATACTGCGTTAACTCTGTGCCTGTGTAGGTTAGACGGAATGGGCCAATGCGAATTTCGTCGTTGGTACGTAGCACTTGTTGTGCCGTAACGAGTTGTCCATTGACATAGGTATGGTTGGTGCTATTCTGGTCAAGGATGCGATAGCTACCGGATGCTTCGCGCTCCAGACGTGCGTGGTGAGAAGAAACTTGTGGATGGTTGAGTATGACCATATTGCCAGCATGGCGACCAATAGTGATGACGGCATCGTGAAGCGGGAATGGGTGTATTTCCGGTAATTGTTCCTGATTATTGTTCGTGCCGTCATTGAAGGCCAGCGTAACGAGTGTCCCATGTTCGTCACCGATACGAAAAATATCGCCGCGCATAAGGGGTTTGCGAAATTGTTGATCGCCAGCGATCTGTTGACCTTGATAGAGCAGACCATTTAATGTTCTGGCTCTTGTAGGGTGTGGGTGGACCAGCACAAACTGGTTGCCCTCACGCACGATTTGCGCGTGGAAGCTGGAAACAACCGGCTCACTAATGACGATGTCATTGGATGGGTCTCGCCCAATAGAGATCGTCTGCTTGCCTAGAAAATGGGCCTTGCGTTCAGAGTGAACATTGTTACTCACCGCAATCGATGGCATACCGATTTGTGATTGCGAGGCAAGCATCGTTGCATCGGGGGCAAATGTGT
>DAICZM010000392.1 GCA_027311145.1 Ktedonobacterales bacterium | reverse complement strand
CAGTAGTATAGCAGAGGTATGATGATAAGAAAAGAGGATTGTTAAGGTGATAGCATAAAGGAAGGCTTTGACAAAACTGTTGTCTGGCCGTTATAGTAGAGGGGAAACCTTTGTTGGGTTTCGCCCGTATATTTCTTGAATATTCATTTATCATGCACATGCTAAGAAGAGAACGTTTTCTGAGAAAAGGGTATTATTGTGGGTTTTGAATACATGGGGCCACTGCCTGACCCCGATACACACAAACATGCCGCACCATTATCCTCTGAACCATCGCAGCCGCAACAAGCTCCGCAGGCTTCAGCTCCCTCTGGGCCGCATGTGCCTATGGGACATGCTGAGCCAGGAATGCCATATGAGCCTGCTTATCGCGAGCATACAGGGCCGCTCCAGGCTTATTCTCCTGCTGTTCCCTATGTTCCTCCAGCCTATCCACGCCAACCAGTGCCTCCGGCCTATCCACAGCAACCAGTGCCACCTGGCTATTACCCTCCTGCTGGCTATCCCGGTTACCCATATGCCGCTTATCCCCCCGGCTACCCGGCCTATCCTGGTTATGCTCCTTATCCGTACTACTGGCAGGCTCCTCCACCACAGCCGAAACGCGATGGCTACGAGTTTGGTATTGCCATTACTTCGTTTGTGGGGGCGATTCTTGTCCTATTAGGTGGCCTCGCCAGCTTTCTAATCCTTCTGCTTACTATCTTTGCTTACGCGAGTGGCACAAGTGTAACTCCCTTGCCCGCGTCTCAGGTATTTAGCAGCTACACGCTCTTTACCGCACTCGGCATTGCTGGAGTTATTGGTGGTTCGTTCGGTTTGTATCACAGTATTCGTGCATTGTTCCTTCAGAAAACGTCGGTAGATTTCAAATTGCCGCAGTTCTGGGTGTTTCTCGCCCTCTATATGATTGTCCTGATCATTGCGGGTGTGCTGTTTGCTAATGGGCAAGCAGTGAGCAATCCGCTCTTAACTATCATCCTGATCGCGCTGGCTGGCGTTTTTCCGGCTGCAACCATTCTTTCTCTCGCCCTACGGCGGCTACGTTTTCCGCATTCGACGCACTGGCCCACGACCTGGCGACGTTTCACGTTTGCGCTGGTCAGTGGAGCAACGCAGGCGATTGTGCTGGCCTCCATTTTTGAGCTTATTCTCACTTTCGTGGTTGCCAACGGCCTCGGCGTGACCTCGTCGGCTTTCGCTATCGACAATCCGAATTTCCAGATACCGAATGACCCGCGTATAATCAGTTTTATCTTCATTCTTGTCTCAGTAATTGCCCCGCTGGTTGAGGAGGCCGTCAAACCGCTGGCTGTCGTCATTTTCATTGGGCGTATGCATAGCGCGGCAGAGGCGTTTATTCTGGGCATGAGTTGTGGCATTGGCTTTGATCTGATCGAAACCTCTGGCTATATTAGCATGGGTTACAAGGACTGGTTGAATGTTGCCTTACAGCGCAGTACCGCTGGTCTACTGCACGGTTTAGGTGCTGGCATGGTGGCCCTCGGCTGGTACTACCTGACGCACCCCAGTGCGAGCAAACATCGTTTCCTGCTGGCCGTTGGCTGTTGGGCCTATGCTGTTCTGCAGCACGCGATTTGGAATGGCTCGTTTGGTTTGAGCCTGTTGCCTGCTCCTCTTGGTCCCTACTTCGATACAGGAACCATACCGCTCGGCTCTCTGCAAATCCCCTCGGTTATTCTGGTCTACATCGTCGAGTCGGTGTTGATGCTGGCTTTCTTGTTCTATGTGACGCGCAAACTGCGCCCGACCAGTACTATGCCACCCACACAACCAGAGCCAAGAACGCCAACTAACGTGCCGCGTCCATTCCCTGTGCCGCAGCAGGCTGGTCTGCGCGCATAATTTAGTGTAAGAGAGGTAGGCCAGAATACAGGTAAAAAACCATCACAACGCATGTGTGGGCTTGTGATGGTGATATGGTTCCATTTTTCGTATTCGTATGTTGAAAGGAAGAGACCATGACGACCAAACCTCTTGTTGATCCTGAGCTTGTAGCTCTGCTTGACCAGATCCCCAACGTAGAACTGACTGAAGAAATCGTCAAGCAGGTGCGGGCTATGGATCAGGCGCAGAAGCCTCCTCACCCCTCCACGTTCCCTGGCATTGAGGTGACTGAATGCTTTGTGCCCGGTCCAGAAGGGGCTCCTAAGGTGCGGGTCCTGCTCTATCAGCCGATCACAGTCGCGGAATTGAGACCTTCCTTGCTCTGGATGCATGGGGGAGGATACATTATGGGGTCTCCTGAGCAGGAAGATATTATGGTCAAGAACATTGTATCTGCCATTGGATGTGTAGCTGTTTCGGTAGACTACCGTCTGGCTCCTGATACACGCTACCCAGGTCTGGTCGAAGATTGTTACGCAGCCTTACAGTGGCTACATACGCATGTGCGCGAACTTGGAGTCGATCCGACGCGCATCGCGATTGCGGGGAGTAGCGCAGGAGGTGGGTTGGCTGCTGCGCTTGCGTTGTTGGCGCGTGATCGGGGGGAGATTCCCCTGGTATTCCAACTTCTAATCGCTCCCATGCTTGATGATCGCACCTGTACGTTGGCAGAACCACATTCATACACGGGAGAATTTATCTGGACACATAAGGCCAATCGCTTTGGCTGGACCTCCCTGTTAGGTCATGAACCAGGCAGACCGGATGTTTCGCCCTATGCGGCAGCCGCACGTGCCGAGCATTTAGAGGGCCTTCCTTCCACATTCATCAATGTCGGTGCTCTGGATCTCTTTCTGGAAGAAGATTTGGAGTATGCTCGTCGCCTCACACGCGCAGGGGTGCCAACGGAGTTCCATCTCTATCCTGGGGCTTATCATGGCTTCAGAATGGTCGATAACGCGCAGGTGACACAGACCGCCGCACGCGATCAACTTGCAGCGTTGAAACGTGCCTTTTCCTGAAAGTTCAAAATTGATGTGAAGTGTACTTGAAGAAGATGTGTTGCACCATTGCATTTAGTCAGAACCTCACGCGTCAGGAGCGATGGTGCTTCAAGCGCGTGACGACATTTTGAACCAGTTTCAGCACGGCTGAATCAGGAAACGGATGGACCGAACTCACGTTGATTTCACACAAAATATAGGTCTCTTCCCCAGCGGATGTCTTTGGCCCAAAGAGAAAGTCCGCATCCCAAAGCATGGGCAACGCTTCTGTTTCCACAGCGAGAATTTGCTGAAACTGTGGGAGCCACTCGCTTTCCATCTTGCGTTTGATGACCTGGAATTCTGGTTGCGATTCAGGATAATAGAGTCGCGGTTGTGGTGCTATAGTCTCCTGTCCGCTTTCCGGCCAAAGTAAGGCCGTGACATATTGATGGCCAAAACCCACCACCTCGTTCTGAGACAGATAGCAACGAACCATTCCATCAGGAACGGGGGAGAAAAAGGGCTGATCAATGATCGACCCTGATCCAACAAAATAGGCGTCACATTGGGTCATGAAGGCACTTAAAGGCATCTGCTGCTCTCGACTGTTGCGGAGGGCGTGTAGCACACGCACGATTGGATCAGATCCCTGTGAGGTCATCGCATTAAGCAACTCCACTCTCCAGATTCCCATCCCGCCATTGCCTCGATACTGTTTTAAGACCCGTGAAGCACCTGTCGCAAGTCGAGCGGGAAAATGCTGATGAAAGTCCTCTTTGGTTGGATAGAGAGCGATATCTCCTCCCCAGCTTATGTTCTGCGTGTGGAAGAGGACTTCTTTCGTTCCCATTTTCAAGATGATATCAGGGTGTGTACTTACAAACACACCCTGTGCAGCCACCTCTCTCAGCAGATTGTCGAGGATCGTCCGATTTGTGCCGCCTTGAAGAGGATCAACCCACACCAGCACCCCATCAACGCCCTGAAGTTGCTGTCGAACCTCGTCAACACAGGCGTCGTAGTACACGGCAGGTTCAGCATGAACTTGGTATTGGGCAAAGGTTTCAAAAATCGCCCGAAACTTACTGTTCTCAGCCGTCGCGTTCTTGCGTGCTTCAGCGTCACCAGACCAAAGGAGCGCGACTCGTGGATATCGATTCAAGGCTATCATCTTTCCTTTTTGTCATGAGACCGTGAGTCCATTCATTATACACGAGCGATGTGTTCAAATACACGAGCGGTGTGTTCAATGGTGGCATGGTATGGGATGCAACGGTTAACGTGGCACATGCAGGACAATCCCTTGCGGTCGTCTGCGTGTGCCACTATCGATATTTGCTATACGCAGAGTCCCAAAACGCTTGTTAGGCGCAGAACCTCGGCCCCTGTGTTGAGATCATGTGTGGTGAGAGAGTGTTCCGCCGCATCTTTGAGCAACAGAATGGCCTCGGGCGTGTTCAGATCATTCTCCATCGCAGCCTTAAAACGGTTACGTAATACCTCGTCACTACCCTGCGCATCGTGTCCAACGAGCGTGCGGACCTGCTGGAATGTTTCAACAATGTGGGCTGCGCCCTGTAAATCTGCCGGGAAGCATTCCCAGGGCATACGATAGTGGTGCTGTTGCAAAACGACACGAATCGTGTCGGGTGTGTAGTCCTTGAGCAGATTGCTGACCAGCGTCAGATTGCCCAGCGATTTGCTCATTTTTTCGCCGTCCTGATAGACCATGCCAGTGTGCAGCCAGAAGCGCGAGAAGGGAGCCTTGCCTGTGTAGTGTTCGGATTGTGCGATTTCGCAGGTATGATGTGGGA
>DAICZM010000391.1 GCA_027311145.1 Ktedonobacterales bacterium | reverse complement strand
GCGGGCGTTTTGTGGTTGATACGTTCTTGCCCGATCTTGACTATTTGAGTAGTGCCTTGAATCGCCCTTCCAATGTCTATTTGGAAGACGAGATCGAGTCGCCGGAAGATGGTTTTACCTTGCTGCTCTACACGAGCCGTCGTTACGATCAGATCGAGCAAGTGCAGCACATTACGTGGACACACGAGAAGTTTTTCGAGAGTGGTGAGCATGAACGTTCTCTCACCAGGCTCGATATGCATGTCTTCTTCCCACGCGAATTGCAACTACTCTTTCTCGCAACTGGCTTTGCCATCGAGGCCATCTACGGTAGTTATGACTGGAAGCCTTTAGGACGAGGCACACGCCAAATTGTCGTAGGGCGCAAACGCACAGAGAACTGATGAAGCACCTTGTGGCTATTTTTCCCTTGACAAACCCGTGCAAACTCTTGTATCCTTATCGCTAGTAGGGTTGCCCTTTGATCTTTAAGAAGGGCCATATAAATTCTGGCAAGGCCAGTTAAGGAGGTGCAGTATGCTGAAAAAGCACGTCTATTCACCACTTGTGCTTGTATGCACCTTGTCTACCCATCACGAGGGTAACACGCCAATACTGTCCCGCCAGGTCCATCATAATCCTCTTACGGTGTGCGATTCTGGTATACGCTAACAGTGTTTGCTCCTGTTTCCTCCACACGGTAGATGTTCGATCTTAGAGTGACTGAAATAATACGATCTATATCGTGTTTTTTACGTTGGAGGAAATAAGACCTTGGTAAATGACCCAGACACGCTGACTGGCGTCGTACTTGGTGGCGCACATGGCATCTATGACGTTCATACTGATACAGGTATCTTACGTAGCACCTTGCGTGGCAAACTCAAAAAAGCTTTTGCGCACGCCCAAGCGGCGAAATCTCTTGGCAAAGAGCGTTTTCGTCGTGACAAAATGTTGATCGATCCTACCTACGCGCAACGTATGGAGCGCATTGAGAAACGTGATAGTGGCGAAGCACCACTTCCCACACGCCTTTCAGTTGGTGATTACGTGAAAGTGCGTCGTTTAGCTGATGGCATTGGCCTGATTGAAGAGATTTTACCACGTCAGAGCGAGCTTTCGCGCAAAGATACAGGTTCAACTGAAAAGAAAGCAATTCAGCAGACGATGCTGGCAAACCTCGATCAGGTGGTACTTGTTTTTGCAATGGCTCAACCTGATCCCCATTTTGGCTTGCTTGACCGCTATCTCACCATTTGCGAGGCCATCGAACTCCATCCCCTGATCTGTCTGAATAAAGCAGACTTGTCCCATGCCGTCTATGTAGATGAGGCTATCGCACTCTACGAGCGAATTGGCTATCGCGTCTTGCAAACGAGCATTGCGGACAAGCAAGGTGTTGAGCAGCTACGTGAACTGCTCAAAGAGCATACCACGCTCTTTACGGGACCATCGGGTGTGGGAAAATCTTCGCTCGTGAACGCGATTGAACCGGACATGGCTGTCAAAACGGGTATGATTAGCGACGTGACGGGTAAAGGGCGGCATACGACGACAGGCTCACGCCTCTACCCGCTTTCCGGTGGCGGATGGCTAGCCGACTCAGCGGGTATTCGTGCCTTGACCGCCTGGAATATTCCCCCCGAGGATTTGGCTGCTTGTTTTGTGGAATTCCGTCCCTTCTTAGGCCAATGTGGCTATGGAGATTGCATGCATCTGGATGAAGAGGAATGCGCTATTCTGGATGCGCTTGCTGCTGGCACGATTGACGAGGGGCGTTATCGCAGTTATGTGCGCATCTACACAGGTGAAGAGCGTTAGGAGAGAGCAAGCTGAGGAAGTGGTCACTGACTCGCTTCTAGCAATGCACGTATCACCTCTTCATCTTGCTCTTCAAAAACTGTGCGTGGATCGAGCAGGAGCGTGTCGCGGGAGATGCGTGTAATAACTGGTGTGTGGCGCAAGCGCAAACGTTTCGCCATCTCGGTGAGTGGTATGGAGATACGCGCTGCATCTAGCGCGAGCAACGTGGTAGGTAGCGTCTCGCCGGGGAGTGAGCCGCCACCTACCGTCGACTCACCGCGTTGTGTGCGTGCTACGAGACCCTGTTCTTGTAATCGTGTTATCCATGTATGGATGCGACTGGCAAGACGCTCTGGGCGGGCTGAGATCATGCGCCAGATGGGAATATGTGTGTTGGCCTCCCCACGTTGATAGTGGCGTAAGGTCGCCTCTAATGCGGCCAACGTCATCTTATCAATACGCACGGCGCGCATCAGTGGGTGTTTGGCAATGCGTGCGACGCTCTCCGCTTTGCCAACAATGAGACCCGCTTGGGGACCACCCAGCAGCTTATCGCCCGAGAAACATACCACATCGGCCCCTGCGGCTAGACTCTCCTGTGGTGTTGGCTCATGGCTCAGCCCATACTGTTCGCTATTGAGCAGGCAGCCGCTGCCCAGATCATCCATGACGAGCAAGCCTCGCTCGTGGGCCAGCTGGGTTAGCGCGCTGAGCGGGGTAGACTCTGTAAAACCTGTTATCAGAAAATTGCTAGGATGCACGGTGAGGAGCAGGGCTGTACGTTCACTCAGGGCTGCCGCATAGTCATGGATGCGTGTGCGATTGGTGGTTCCCACCTCAATAAGTTGGCAACCACTTTGGAGCATGACATCGGGGACACGAAAGCCGCCCCCAATTTCTACCAGTTGTCCACGTGAGATGACCACCTCGCGTCCCTGTGCTAGCGTGCTTAAACTGAGCAGAATGGCAGCTGCGTTGTTGTTTGTCACGATGGCCGCCTCGGCTCCTGTCAACTCTTGTAAGAGGGCACGCACATGGGTATGGCGTGAGCCTCGCTCACCCTCTGCCAACTCATACTCAAGATTGGAGTAGCCACTGGCAACCTGTTGAACTGCTTGTAAGGCCGCTTGACTGAGAGGGGCGCGTCCGAGGTTCGTATTGATAATTACGCCAGTGGCATTGATGAGAGGACGTAGCTGTGCTTGTTGCTCTTGCGAGAGGTGCGCTTGTGCTTCAGCGAGCAATGTCTCGGCGGGGGGGCAGAGTCCGCCTGTGCGAATGGTGACACGCGCTTGAGCTAGGCTAGCGCGAACTGCGCGCACCACGAGAGGGCGCGAGAAACGCACGATGAGGGTGTGTGCGGCAGGAAATTGTAACAAATCGTCAACGGAAGGCAAAAGACGTAATTGGTTGTGTTCGATAGTCATAACACTCCTCCCACATGTGCTGCGTTAGTGCAAGGAATAGAAAAGCCCAATGGCCAGGCTGTTTGCTATCTTACCCATCACATTGCGCAGATCATCATCATTGAGTTTACAAACAGCATATTGATCGGCGAGCAATGTGCGCAGAACGGGATAGAGTAACTCGGTTTTCACCAAACTATCTGTGTCAAGTAATGGATAGTCTCGCTTGAGTAGTAGGTGATGATATGGACGAAGCTTCCCTCGATACGATGTCAAGGCAACAACATTGACCGCTCCTGCGTGCCGACAGAACGGCTCCGAAGAGACAACGAGGGCTGGATGCCAATCAAGGATGCGCTTCTCTTCAATCCCCTGCGGTAGAGATTGATAGCCGAAGCTTACCCAATACACCATGCCACACTGCACAGGTGTTTGATAGGTCAGAGCATCCGGTGCAAGTTCTGGTGGGTGAGGCATATTCTTTACATATCTACCTTTTCACTACTGATGCGCAAAGGCCACCGGGACATAAACGGGCGTATCACCAGCCTCAACGTGCATTCTATGAAAACATACAGCCGTCAAAGACCAGGCACACGCAACGAGGTTGAGACGCTCTTCGCGTTCCTCCAAACTTTCTTCTTGCAGGGCGATGGTGATCATTTCCATCTCACGCTGATACTGCTCTGCAATCAAGGATGAACGGCTGAAGTCACAATTCGTCGCCATAATAGCTACCTCTTTATTCCATGTCCAAATTGTCATTTCACATTGCAAGGTTACATTGCAATATTGTCGCAGGTAGCGGCAAAACCGCATGTGTTCGGGGTCTGTTATTTCTCCAACGTTGGTGATTATACCAGTAAAGTGAATGAGAAGCAATGCTTTTTCCGTCTTTTTTTTACATCTTTGTAAAGTCAGCCATATCTGTCTGCTTGGACCCGCCTCTGCCCGCGTTGTTCTAGCCTCAACAGCATTCTCTCAGATTTTTCAAAAAAGTGTTGACAAGGTGCATATGGTCAGCTATAATGGTGCAGACGATCACTCAGTGAGAACTGGCGTGTTCCTCAATAGGGGCAGTTACCAAAGCGGTCAAATGGGACTGACTGTAAATCAGTTGCGAGAGCTTCGGAGGTTCGAATCCTCCACTGCCCACCTGCGAACACCATTCTATGGTTTGGTTTGCCCGTGTGGCGCAGCGGTAGCGCACAGTCTTGGTAAGACTGGGGTCATGGGTTCAATTCCCATCACGGGCTCCTGTGGTTTCTTGTGAGTGAGAGCTGTCGTATAGGGCCGCTCTCACCCGAAAGGAATCCGCGCAGGACGTAAAAGCTTTTTGCTGCCGTCTTCTGAAAGAGAGATCGTCGCTTTCCTTTAATCCTGTCTTAAATGTTACCACTATAGACGATCTGGCTATCAGGGGACGGCTGCTGCATGTTTATACCTGTTGCCATCTGATCGCATGTAAAAAGGAGCCTGAGCAGAGGACATGGCAAAAAAGAAGTTTGAGCGAACAAAGCC
>DAICZM010000390.1:2217-4714 GCA_027311145.1 Ktedonobacterales bacterium | reverse complement strand
ATATTACCGCTGTTCTCAACATATCTGCAAGGGGTATGTTAGAAAAATAGGAGGAGAAAACGTAAAAGATGGATATTCAGCAAGATACGCAAGCAGATTCTGCCGCTCTCGTATCAGCGGGACAATCTGCAGGCCAGCTTCCTGCTGGCGAGAACCGCGAGACGCTGCTTGATTACTATCATCAGATGCTATTGATACGTCGCTTTGAAGAGAAGACGGGTGAGATGTATACCAAAGCGCGTATTGGTGGCTATTGTCACTTGAATCTGGGTGAAGAGGCCACGGTAGTCGGTTTTTGCTCCGGGCTAGAGCCAATGGATTACGTCTATACTAACTATCGCGAACATGGTTATGCGCTTGGGCGTGGCATTACGCCAGAGGCGGTGATGGCAGAACTGTTTGGCAAAGAGGCTGGGTGCGCGCATGGACGCGGAGGTTCGATGCACCTCTTCGATATTACGCGCCACTTTATGGGCGGCTATGCGATTGTTGGTGGTCAGATTCCTCTTGCTACAGGAGCGGCGTTCGCGGTGGCCTATCGCGAGTCGCATGAGGTTGTGGCCTGTCAAATGGGCGATGGTACAACTAACACAGGAGCGTTTCACGAGTCGCTCAACATGGCGAAAATCTACCACTTGCCTATTATTTACTTTATCGTCAATAATCAGTATGGTATGGGCTTGCGCGTCGAGAAGGGTTCTGCTGTCAGCGAACTCTATCGCAAAGCATGTGCGTATGATATGCGTAGCGAGCGCGTTGATGGCAATGATGTGTTGGCTGTGCGTGATGTGATGCGGGCCGCAGCCCAGTATGCGCGTGAGCAGCATGAGCCATACCTAGTTGAGGCGGTGAGTTTCCGCTATCGTGGTCATTCGGTAGTGGACCCAGACCGTTACCGCGACGAGGCGGAAGTGAAACGCGGGCGAGAGCAAGACCCGCTTGCGCATTTTGTGGCACGTTTACAGGCGGCGGGCATGTTGAACGAGCGTGACGAGCAGGCGATGGAGGAGCGTGTAGAGCAGGAGGTAGAGGCGGCTGTCCATTTTGCAGAGGAGAGTGCTGAGCCAGCGGTTGAGGGCTTGTTTGATTATATTTATGCGCCAGATGATGTCGCAATGGGAGGAAACTAACGATGGCGGAGATGACATATCGTCAGGCCCTCCATGATACATTACGCGAGGAGTTGTTGCGCGACGCGAATGTGTTTTTGATGGGTGAAGAGATTGGAAACTTTGAGGGGTCATATAAGATTACGGCGGGCCTACTCAAAGAATTTGGGGCGAAACGCGTAGTAGACACGCCAATCTGTGAGAACGGTTTTGTGGGTATGGCGACAGGTGCGGCCATGTTGGGCTTACGTCCTGTTGTCGAGATTATGACCATCAATTTCATTATTCTGGCAATGGATGAAATTGTCAATCACGCCGCGAAAATCTACTACATGTTTGGTGGGCAGTGCCCTATTCCGCTGGTTATTCGCACGCCTGGTGGTGGTGGCCAACAATTGGCGGCCACACATTCGCAAAATCTAGAGGTCTGGTTTGCGCATATTCCAGGTCTGAAAGTTGTTGCCCCTTCTACGCCTGCTGATGCGAAAGGTATGTTGCGCACGGCTATTCGTGATAACAACCCGGTGATTTTTCTAGAGAACCTAGCTCTTTACAATACGAAAGGCGAAGTGCCTGACGGCTTGTACACAATTCCTTTTGGCAAGGCGAACGTAACGAAAGAGGGTCGTGATCTGACGATCATCAGCTATTCGCGCATGGCAGCGGTTGCTCTCGACGTGGCGCGTCGTCTAGAACGAGAGAGTGCGCTGAGTATTGAGGTGGTAGATATTCGTTCGCTGCGCCCACTTGATAAAGAGACGATTGTCAATTCGGTCAGAAAGACAGGGCGTGCCATCGTATTTGAAGAGGATTGGCGTAGTTATGGGATAGGAGCAGAATTAGCGGCAATGTTGCAAGAAGAGGCATTTGACTCGTTGGATGCGCCGATCAAGCGCGTTGCTAGCATTGAGGTTCCTTTGCCCTACTCCAAGCAGCTAGAATTGGCCGCATTGACTGGAGCTAAGCAGTTGATGGAAGCGATTAATGAACTGGCCCCGCGCCGAAGGAGATGAGCCATGGCGGATGTCACGATGCCGCGCTTGAGCGATACGATGCAAGAGGGGACGATTGCGCGCTGGCTCAAAAAACCTGGTGATGCGATCAAGAAGGGTGATATTCTTGCTGAAATCGAGACGGACAAGGCAAATATGGAGCTTGAATCCTATAACAATGGGGTTTTAGAGCAGATTCTGGTAGCTGAAGGTGAAACCGTCCCTATTGGCCAGACAATTGCCCTGATTGGGAGTGGTGCAGGTAGCAAAGGAGAGGCAAAAGCAGCCACGAAGCAAGCTTCCGCTCCAAGTATCATCTCTGCCGTTGCGGCAACGCCCGTGCAAACGCAGGTGGTCAGCCCCGCTACGGTGGATGGGAATGGAAGCAGCGACAGG
>DAICZM010000390.1:0-2207 GCA_027311145.1 Ktedonobacterales bacterium | reverse complement strand
GGCGCGTCGGATGGCGGAAGAATACGGGATAGACCTGCAACAGATCCATGGCACGGGACCAGGTGGACGTATTGTGCGCGATGATATTGAGGATTATCGCGATCAGCAAGCTCCGCAGGGGCAACCGACGGCGAATATTCTGCCATCTGCTCCTGTTACACCGGCGCAAGCGCAGCCAATCCCTGTTGTTCCTGCTACACCCGTAACGGAAGATGACGAGGTTATCAAGATTTCGCGTGTGCAGTCGCTTATTGCGCGTCGCCTGAGCGAGTCGAAGCAGACGGTTCCGCATTTCTATGTGAGCAACGAAGTGGATATGACCGCTTTGTTAGCGATGCGTCAGCTAATCAACGCGAACGTAGGCCAGGGGGGGGTGAAAGTTTCGATTAACGATCTGATCGTGAAGGCGTGCGCGTTGGCTCTAGAAAAGTTTCCCGATGTCAATGCCTCGTTTAAGGATGATCAGTTTATTCGCCATAAACGTGTGCATGTTGGTATTGCCGTCGATATTCCGGCAGGTCTAGTTGTGCCGGTGATTCATGACGCGAATATCAAGGGTGTGCGCACAATTGCGCGTGAGGCGAAGGTCTTAATTGAGAAGGCGAAAGCCAACAAACTGACACCTGCCGACCTGGATGGTGGAACCTTCTCCGTCTCGAACCTCGGCATGATGGATGTGACGAATTTCATCGCCGTGATTAACCCGCCGCAGTCGGCTATTCTGGCCGTGGCCTCGACGCGCAAACAGTTTGTGCCTGTTGATGGGCAGCCTGTCGTGCGCGATATCATGCCTCTGACGCTCTCCGCCGATCACCGTATCCTCTATGGAGCGATGGTGGCGCGTTTCCTGCAAGAGGTGAAGGCCCTGCTCCAGAACCCCTATGACCTGTTGGGTTGATTTGTTTGAGCCTTTATAACCTGTAGGGGCCGATTCATCGCGTTTAACGAAATAACGTGGGATTGTGTAGGGGCGTGATGATGCTCTTTAAAATTTTAAAGCGGATACGAACCCGTTCACCATATCTGGATTAATTTTTTAAAGAGCATCATCACGCCCTGCTCGTGCATAGACCGGCCTGGGGAGCCACGTGACGAGATACGATGGCGTGATGAATCACGCCCCTACACCACATCTAATGCCCATTTTTATTTTTTACGCATGATAAGCTGTTCTTATAAGGTAGTACTCTATGTGCATAAAATTGTTTCAATATGCTTGTATGTTATGGTAGCGAGTGGGGGGCAGTCAGTGTGATGCGCGGGGATTTATCGGCTAGTGGTTGGCGGCGTAACCTGCGCATAAGTTCCGCGAACGCGCCACTAACAATCTCTTTTGTGCCCAAAACTTGTATTTCTAATCCTGTTTTGCCGTCGGTTGCACGCGAGGCAAGCCAGACAACGCGCTCGGCGGGAACCTCTGGTGGATTGGCCCACATGCGAATGATCGTGCCAAAACGCTTAAGTTGTCCCTCGTATCCACGAACGACTTCCACCTTGCGCAGTAGATCGGTGTCCATCAGTCCTGGATTGATGGCGTAAATGCCGATACCGCTCTTCTTCTGTTCCTGCGCTAGGGCCAGCGTGAAGGCTCGTACCCAACTTTTGCTGGAACCATAGGCAATCTGATAGGGTGCGGGACTACGATCTCCACGCCCCAGAATATTGATGATCTTGCCTTTGTGTTTCTGTGTAAGAAAGTAGTCCACCGCTACGAGTGAACCGTAGTATGTGCCGAAGATGTTAGTGTGCAACACTTGCTCGAAATCTTCTGGCGCAATGGCAGCCGTTGGGCCATAGACGCCGCCGTAGCCCGCGTTGTTGACCCAGATATCAATTGCCCCGAAGGTCTGGAGCGCGTGGTCAGCGATGGCCAGCACTTCAGAGAGTTGACCAACATCGGCGACTATACTTGTGGCACGTTTGCCCTGTTGTTGCATATCGGCAACAATCGACTGTAAATCCGCTTCAGTACGTCCCGTCAATACTACTGACGCGCCCTCGCGTGCATATGCCTGGGCAATAGCCAACCCCAAACCGCGTGTACTGCCAGTGATGACGGCGACTTTTCCTTCTAATTGTCCCATGATCTGCCTCTTTCTAGTCCGCGTTCTGCATAACGGGCGTGCGCCTCCAGCCTGTGACGCGCACAATCAGGCCAATGAGCAGTGCCAGCACGACGACGGCGAGATAGTCGATCACCCGACGAT
>DAICZM010000038.1 GCA_027311145.1 Ktedonobacterales bacterium | reverse complement strand
ATTTCCATGTCCGCTTTCCCAGGGATGTGGAATGGGCTTTTTTTCCGGCATGATTTCTGCCTTGTTACTTCCGCATTTGGAGCATACCCAAACTTTAGGCTGTTGTGTTCCCGCGAGAACCAGCCCTTGAAATTCGTGACCGCATTGCGGACATTTCACTGTCAAGATGGGCATTGTATTCCTCCGAGTCGGGTTGTCAGGTAGAAAGCAGCCCTTAGTCTCTATCTGACAACCTCGTCACAACTTACACTGATGCTGGTGAGTAATGGTCTATCAGACAGGAATTGCGGCAGCTTTGTGCGCCAGTTCTTCGCGGACAATCTTTGTGCCAGCGACCAGAGCATGGAGTTTGTCAGCGGCGATATAGCGTTGGAGCAGGATCAAACCACAGTCTGTGGTTAGGCCAAGCTGATCAGCAGGGACAAATTGCAAAATTTCGCGGATACGCTCCGCCACTTCTGCGGCGGTTTCGGTAATGGTGCTTTTCACATCAATTACTCCCGCCCAGTATTGAACGTGCTTGGGTAGAGGATATTGTTTGAGGATAGAACCTACGCCGCTCAGGTCACGGCGGCGTCCACCCGTTTCAAGGTTCAACACATCAATCTTGGCATCATAGGCTTTTGGGATGACATACGTGCTGTCACCAGGGGTTGGGCCTTTGCGAGCTGTGAGATCAAAAATATCGCCGGCCTGAGCTGTCTCATCTGGCATATAGGCTGGTGTGCCACCCCAGTTGCCCCAGCAGACGTGGACGACAATTTTTGCGCGTGTGACGCCTTCTACTGCGCGGTTAAACGCCTCGATAGCCCAGTCTTCGAAACCATAAGGCCAGGTGAACTCATCGATCTGAATGAAGTCTGCTCCAAGAGCTTCGACTGCCAGGATATCCTCGTTAATGGCTTTGGCGATATCCATAGCGCGTTCTCGGCTGGATTGGTAGTAGAGGTCATTGGTCGCTTGGGCAAGGACTTGAATGCCCGTGTACTGCACCTTGATGGGTTTATTGGTTGCTCGCTTGAGTGCCCTGGTTTGCTCGACCATCATCTGCCCGCGTCGCTGGATTTCTTGCTTGATCGTGGCGGCGTGGAGGCGGCTATAGATAGGGAAACCGAGTTGCCCACCGCGCAAGTCGTAGCCCATGCGCTTGTAGTAGTAATAGACTGCTTGTTCGGCATAGTCGTCAGCCTGGACGCGCGCATCGGAAATAATATCCAGCCCTGCCAATTCTTGATCGCGGACAAGGGCAACGATCACATCTTCCAGAGCTTCGCGGTCAAATGCATCAGGAGGCAATTGGTCGCCAGAGAAATTGCGTGCGAAGTGGGCGTCCCACCAACGGGGATTGGGATAGTTGCCAACCATACTAGTTGGCAACGTAATCTCTTGCTCTCGAATCTTCATGGTATCTCCTTTAGTGAAAGACAACGTCGTCTGTTAAACAACCATACTCGGTGACTGTGAGAATAAGCCCGTGCCAGATCTTACTGTGTAGAATATTCTCCCTTCTCTGTAGATGGGCAATGATGCATGTCAAGGAATTGTATGCTCATCCAGCCCCAGAGCTATCATGTACAGATATAGCTACAGTTTTTCGCGTACCATGCGAACTCCGGCGCCCATGGCCTTTAGTTTGCCCGCAGCGACACTGCGACTCATGTAGCCCAATCCGCAGTCTGGCATCACCAGTAAACGCTCTGGTGGTACAATGCCCGCGTCCAAAACTCGGCGAATGCGCGTAGCAACCTCTTCAGGAGTCTCGACATTGGGATCCTTCACATCAATGAAGCCTAAGCCAAGAACTTTATCTCTGGGAAACTCACGATACGCTGCAAGCTCTCTGAAATTTCTAGTGGATGACTCAAAATGGATGGCTGTGACGTGTGCATCCGCGAACATCGGCATCATTTCCGCCGCTTTATCTTCCCAGACATCGGTCTGACCATCCACGCTACCATAGCAGATATGCCAGATTGAGATAAAGTCATCCAGACCTTCGAGCATGCGGTTAACCGCCTCAATTTGCCAAGTATCCTGGGTATAGGTAGGAAGAACGTCGATGATCTGTATGGCTTCCAGTCCTCGCTCTTTCAAATATTTCAACTCTTGGTTGAGGGCTGCCGCCAGATCCATAGCTAAGGCTTTGTTATCGTTGTAATAGCGATCAGAGACGATCACGCTGTTCTGTGCTGGCCCGAAGCAACTGATTTTAAAGGGCTTGGTCGTTGCTTCCTGCATTGCGACCAATGCACCTTCAAAGATGGGACGAACCCATTGAATTTTCTCGACACACTCAGCCATGTAGAATTTTTCGTACTTCTTGATAGAGTTGGGAGGTCCCCAGGGTCGAAAACCTTGCAGCATCTCAGTGTTGTAGTGGAAAATCGGCTCTAGTTGGAAAGCTGGAACGCCCCAGGGGAAATATTGTTGTGCGTCTGCCAGGATATCAAGACCGGCTCTCTCCTGGTCTTGTGCGGCCAACCTGACGGCATCTTCATAGGCAACGCGCATCTCCATACTTGTGTATAATGGCTCATAGAGTGAACCGAATACCCGACCTTGTAACCAGTGTGGACGTGGGTATCCACCTATCATTGAACATGGTAGACGAACCTCTTCACCGCGTATTTTCATCGTATTTTCCTCCTGCGCTTTGTTACAATTGCTCAATGGCTTATGCTTAACATGTGGTCGCTTGGGTATGGAAAGCTAACTGAATGCTTGGTGAAATCAGAATTTTTTGCGTAACTGCGCTACCGACTCTAACAAGAGGATGGCAACCTTCATGAATTGAATCACGAAGGATGGGGAACGGATCGGACGAGAGGAACATCACCTCCTTCTTCATTGAAGTTGCTCTTTTTGCTGGGAGCAATTTTGCTATATTATCATCTTTGATATTCTTTATTATAAGTATTTTTTGCCAGAAGTCAATATGCTATCCAAAAAAGTTTAAATTTTGTCTTATTGACAGCCTCCATTCTTCATGTTACAGTTATTTACATACCGTTAAAGCATTTTTCTGATCTTTGCTTATCTCTGAACAGGAGATGGAACATGACCAAACAACAGTCAGACGTACCGCACTCCGAGCTTCGCTCTATGCTCAGTACCATGTACCATATCCGCGCTTTCGAGGAAAAAGTTGATGAGTTATTTATGCGAGGTGAAATGCATGGGACGACCCATCTCTCGATTGGGCAAGAAGGCACTGCTGTCGGTGCTCTCAAAGCCTTGAGAGGGGATGATTTTATTACTAGCACCCATCGTGGTCATGGTCATTGCATTGCTAAAGGGGCTGATATTGCCCGTATGATGGCTGAATTGCTTGGCAAAGAAACTGGGTATTGTCGTGGGCGTGGTGGTTCTATGCACATTGCAGATGTAGAGACGGGCAATCTGGGAGCCAACGGTATTGTTGCGGGTGGGATGCCAATTGCTACTGGTGTGGCCCTGAGCATGAAAATGCAGGGCGTTGATAAGGTTTGTCTCTGCATCTTTGGCGATGGAGCAGCTAACGAAGGGGCCTTCCACGAATCGATTAACTTGGCGGCAGTCTGGAATTTGCCCATTGTTTTCCTTTGTGAAAATAACCAGTATGGGATGTCCATGTCGGTACAGCGAGCTATGCGTAATGAAACTGTTGCTCAACGCGCTGCTGGTTATGGCATTCCGGGAGAGCGAATCGAGGGGAACAATGTGTTGGAGGTGTATACCGCTGTCTCAGCGGCGGTGCATCGAGCGCGCAGTGGGTTAGGGCCGACGCTGCTTGAGAGTTGTACGTATCGCTACAAGGGACATGCCAAAAGTGACCAGAATCTTTATCGTACGCGTGACGAGATTCGAGAATGGCAAAAACGCGACCCCATTAAATCTTTTGCGCAGCTTCTCATCAACGAGGGAAAATTAGCTCAAGACGAAGTAAAAAGGGAAGAAAGCATAGCGTATAACGCTGTAGAGGCAGCGTATCAATTTGCTCTAAGCAGTCCTGATCCTGACCCTGAGACATTGAGTGAAGGAGTATATGCATGACCACTTCTCATTCGCACTCACTAAGCGGTATCACAGACAAGGTTGTTGAATCGGCAATGCAACAGATGACCTATGCCGAAGCTGTGCGCCGGGCACTGCAAGAAGAGATGGCAAGCGATCCGCGGGTTTTCTTACTAGGGGAAGATATTGGTATTTATGGCGGGGCCTTTGGTGTGACAAAGGGTTTACTAGAAGAGTTTGGGGAGGAACGTGTACGCGATACGCCAATCTCCGAGCAAGTCATTGCCGGATGCGCGATTGGTGCGGCCCTCACTGGGATGCGGCCTGTGGCTGAATTTCAGTTTAGTGATTTCATGACCTTAGCAATGGATCAGATTGTCAATCAAGGGGCGAAGCTGCGTTTCATGTTTGGTGGTAAAGCACAAGTCCCTGTGGTCTTTCGGGCTCCCTTTGGCTCTGGGGCTGGTCTGGCTGCGCAGCACTCCCAGTCGCTCGAAGCCTGGTTTGCCCACGTGCCCGGCCTCAAGGTGATCTTGCCATCAACGCCTGCTGATGCCTATGGATTATTGCGAGCTGCTATTCACGAGCCAAATATTGTTATTTTCCTTGAACATAAAGCCCTCTATCGGCAGTCGAGTCTGGTTCCTTCTGCGCCATATGAAACCCCAATTGGCAAAGCCGCTGTATTGCGGGAAGGGAAACATCTGACCATCATTGCTCTTTCCATTATGGTTTCGCGTGTTCTTGCTGTTGCTGAGCGTCTGGCCCAAGAAGGCATAGAAGCAGAAGTAATCGATCCGCGCACGATACGTCCCTTGGATGAAGAGACACTCATTGCATCCGCTCGCAAAACTGGACACGTTTTGATTGTCCATGAGGCCGTTCTTACCGGCGGTTTCGGCGGCGAAATTGCTGCTCGCATTGCTGACAGTGATGCCTTCTATTACCTGGATGCACCGATTAAACGCTTAGGAGGTGCGGAAGTCCCAATACCGTATCAGGTGAAACTTGAAAAACGCGCAACGCCGCAAGAGGAAGATATTTATCGGGCTGTGCATCTGTTGCTGCAGCAGAAACCTGTATAGGAGTAAAGCCGATGGATAGACCATTGACCATGCCGAAATTAGGCGCAACGATGGTTGAGGGAACCGTCTTGCGCTGGTTTTACCAGCCGGGGGCATGGGTTTCAAAGGGAGAGCCTTTGCTAGAGGTGATGACTGACAAGGTGAATATTGAGGTAGAAGCACCTATCAGCGGTCGCCTGGCGAAAATTCTGGCCCAGGAGGGTGATATTTTGCCGATTGGAACACCTCTGGCTCTCCTTGTCGATAATGTTGAGGCGCAAACGATAGCAGAACATAGTGCGTTTTCTGCTCTTGAACCCATTGCCAGCACACCTGCTGCCAAGCGCGAGGCGGCTATACACAATATTGACCTGCATGTTGTGGTGCAAGCAGGAGCAACCCCCCCACTG
The DNA here is from genome assembly GCA_027311145.1 of Ktedonobacterales bacterium. Lineage (GTDB taxonomy): Bacteria > Chloroflexota > Ktedonobacteria > Ktedonobacterales > Ktedonobacteraceae > DTNP01. Next base: position 12,094 of record DAICZM010000038.1, on the reverse strand, counting down.
ACCCGTGATGATATTCTCGTATTTGCCGCGAAGCATAACCATGTAGAGAAAGAGGCTACATACATAGCTCCACCGAAGGTACAAGCCACACCTTTAGCACAAAAAATCGCTCAGGAATACCAGGTTGATCTGCAAGCATTGGCCGAGCGCAAGCCCGGTGAAAAGGTAACACGTGCTGACGTTGAGAGCCATCTACAAGAGATTGCCCGTCCAAGACAAGAGGAACCGGAAGCCTCTATTGTAACTCCATCACTTCTGCCGAGAACAGCAGAGGAGGATGTTGTGCTGCCTTTGACGCCAGTGAGACAGCTCGTGGCAAAACGCATGTTACACAGTGTTGCCACAACTCCTCATATCTATCTTGATTTGGAAATTGATATGACGGAGGCAGAGCGTTGCCGTCATACGATCGGGCATCACGGGCAAGCGCAAGGGGAAGCTGCTCCATCCCTCACGGCCCTTATTGTGCGCGCGACAGCTGCCACACTTGTGCATCACCCCGAGGTCAATGCCGTGTTTGAACAGGGGATACTGAACGGGAAAGATGCGATTCGGCAAAGGAAAGCCGTGCATATCGGGATTGCGACGGATACAGAACAGGCACTACTTACACCTGTCATTCATAATGCTCATGAGATGTCCTTGCAAGCTATTGCCCACAAATTACGTGGCCTGACGCACTCAGCACGAGAAGGCACTCTTACTCCTGAAGAGGTCACAGGGGCAACCTTTACGATCTCTAACCTGGGAATGTATGGTATTGATACCTTCCATGCTATTATTGTCCCGGGACAATGCGCAATTCTCGCCGTAGGCAAAGTCACCCGCCGTGGGGTTGTCATCGAGCATGGTGAAACAGCGCAAATGGAGATACGCCCGATGATGAAAGTTTCGTTGTCAGCAGATCATCGGGTCTTGGATGGAGCGAGTGGCAGTCGTTTTCTGCATCAGCTCCAGCAGTTTTTAGAGCATCCCTATCTTTTATTGTGATTGCTCGCTAAAAGGGACGTATCAGTGTTGCGCTTATTTGGGCGTTACAAACCATGAAACCCAGCTAACAACCCCTCACCTCGTGCTACGAGGACAGAGGGGTGAGTTAATAAGGCGTCGAGGATAATATCTCCGCTAAAGCGTTTCAGGTCATACTGGCAAATAATGGTCACAGCTGGATATTTATCTACAAGTGGATTGAGCTGGTCCTCGTAGATTGCCATCTGTTCAGCACCGGGTGTTCCTTGGAGTGACCATGTCATTTCACCGGTCATGAAAACACGCTTATGGCCAGCTTCTAATGAAGCCTGGATAGCGGTTTCGATAAAGTCTAGCATGCGCAATGCATCAAAGTGACCAGGCAACAGATACGTCTGCGTGGGGGGTAAAATCCGCAACAATCCACGTGCGATCAATTTATCTAATGGCAACCCTTCGGCATGGAGACGTTCCATCAAAAGTTCCGAGGAAGTGCTATGCTGGAGGTAAATGACAGGTTCCCCGGCCCTTAAATGCTTAATAAGATATGGGCGCAACAAGTTCCATTGTTCCTCTTGGTTACGAAAGAACAAACTGATATGTCGCTCAGTGTACTCAGTCTCAGTCGCATTGCTTGCAGCAGTTTCATCGGGTTGCACCTCTTGTACTTCAGCAGAGGTTCCCATAGAGGGCATAAATGCAAGCAAATCTTCGATTAGGAAACGACGTTCGTTGCGTCCTCCGACGCGGAAACAGCGTAATTTCCCACTGTTGGTCCAACGGCGCAGCGATATTTCACTTACGTGAAGAAATTCGGCGGCCTCACCAATGGAAAGAAATCTTTTTTGTTCAGGCATTTTACGTTCATCTAGTTGAATACTATACTTTACTGATCTTTATGATACATGTATTTTATCACAATGTCAACCTTTTTACATCCGTACCAAATTTCTCGTTTCCTGCTCGCGCTTCTTCTGTTTTTTGTGCTAGTTGAGAAGGAGTCGTGTAGATGAATATGAGTTTTGTTATTCTGATGAGATGCCCTAGTCATATTGCTCACTGATATTAAGAGAAAAGATTCACTTGATCGCGTGTAACACGACAAACGGCATTACAAACCATGCGATATCGCGCCTCTGTGCAATTTTGAAGCCTGCATCAAGCACCGTTTTTTCGGTATCGCGATTCCAGTGGCAGTTTCCAGCGACCATGCGCGTAATGGGGGTGATGAGATTTTGTATGCTTGCAGCAATGACGCCGCGTGCGCGCACATGCTCAACCATCAACAGTGTTCCGCCTGGCTTGAGTACGCGCCGCACTTCGCTCAGTCCCTGTAGTGGATCGCTGACAGAGCAAAATACTAACGTGACGACAACACTATCGAAGCTCTCATCTGCAAATGGCATGTGTTCTACCGCTGCCTGGACGAGATTGATCGGCACTTGAGCTGTTTTTGCTCGTGCGCGAGCATAGCCTAACATGATGCTATCAGGTTCAATAGCATCTACCTTCTCGACATGAGTTGGTAGATAAAAGGCAAAGTTGAGTCCGTTGCCAGCACCGATTTCTAGCACGCACCCATGTGCCAGGCCGGTCACTTCCTCACGCAACGGTTTCATAAATTGCTCTTCTCCGCCGTTGCGAGAGGCGCGCTCGTAGTAGTTTGCAAAGAAACGATGGGTGGTATGGCCGTTCGGCGGGGGGGTTGTTGTTTCGGGCGGCTGACTCATTGTTGCTTTGTCTCGCTTTCTGCATATGCCACATTATCTGGTCTTTTCATTGTATCATTATGTGGTGATGTCTGGGTAGGGGAGCGACCAGTGTTGGAGCTTCCGTGCGTATTCACGCTGAAATGCGAGAGGTTCCGCATAGTCACGCTCAAAGAGAGCGATTCAGGCTCACGAAGAAAAACAGCATGTACTGATCTGGACAACATGGTGACATTTCTGTTACGATGGACGCAGAGGAAACGATGTCGTGTTCACTTGTACATTGTGTCCAGGGGGATGCGGAGGAATTACAAGGAAAAAAGATGCGTAACGAAACAGGACCTGACTTCATCGAGGCTTTGGCACGCGGTTTAGATGTCATTCGAGCATTTAAACCTAATCAGCCAATGATGAGCTTGAGCGAGGTAGCCACGGCTGCTGGGCTTGCACGGCCCACAGCCCGGCGCATGCTACTCACTCTTGAGGAGTTAGGGTACATTCGCATCGTGCAAGGAGGGTTTACACTCACCCCCCACGTTCTCGAACTTGGTATGGCTTACATTGGGTCAACGAGCATTTGGGACATTGCTCGCCCACACATGGAACAGCTCGTGAGACACACCGGCGAATCTTCCTCCCTTGCACAGCTTGATGGCTCCGATATCGTTTACGTTGTGCGCGTGGCAGTACCAAAGATCATCACACTTGCGGTCACTGTTGGCACCCGTTTCCCAGCCCTTCAAACATCGCTTGGCAAAGTCCTGCTCGCTGATCTACCCTCAGAGCAGTTAGAACGAGTACTCGCCCAACCCAGTCGCTCTGGCATCATACCACTCTGGCAACCTGAAGCGGGAGAATTTGACCACGTGTTATGCGAAGTGCGCACGAAGGGGTGGGCAATCACCGACGAACACCTGGCCTATGGGATTCGCTCTGTTGCCGTACCCGTACACGATGGCACGCACCATGTCGTTGCCGCGCTCAATGTCTCGGTTCATGCTGCAGAAACCAGCATCGAGACGCTTATCGAAAAATATCTTCCCCTATTGTTGCAGACTGCTGCTGCCATCAGTGCCGATTGGGCAATATGGCAAAGCCGCCCAGAGATAACACTTAATAGCAAGCCTTCAAGTACACCTGTTTAGAGGCTTCCATTGGACCGCACTATGTCCATATTACGTATGTGCGCTCTACTAATCACACAAGTTGAGGTTATACATTCGTTGTTTTATCAACGGCGGCTTTGCATCGCAGTCATGCTTGTTCCACCCTATACCAAAACTCATTACACCCCACCCTGGAGGTACAGAAGCTTTTCCGAAGATACCAGCCCCAACAGTTGCCTCACTGGGACTCGTATAAATGAGATCAAAGTATACAGGCAAGGAGGTACTCTCAACCCCAACAAACGCCTGATTGTCCTGGTACAGGATGTCCCCTGTCAGTTTAACAGGGAGTAAAATTTCTCTTAAGGGTTGAACCTCGTTTGGGTCTGGGTGCGCTTTTGTGCTATTCACGATATCTGTGATAGCTCGGACGATTGCCCCTTTATCTTGAGGAGCGGTCGCATCCTGTCCACCAGAAGGAGCGATCGCTGTAGGAGTGTTTTTTGCTTTCGTAGAGCCTGTAGTACCGCATCCGGCTAACACGAAGACGAACAGCATGAACGCGAGAGAGAAGTACTTCATTGGTTTTCCTTCCAGCTCTGAATTTGCAGATGTCGCTTATATTGCATCATGTACCCCTTTTTCATTTTCCCCAAACGGAGAGAGGTGACAACTGGATAGTTCTATCATGCTCTCTCTTCCTGGCAAGTTAGTGTGTGTCAATGAAGAAAACAAATCGCTGTGTAGAGTATGGCTCGCTCCTGTCACAAGAGCTTCTCAAAGTTGCCTGCTGCATCACGTTGGTATCAAAGTATTTTTCTCTCTAGAAACGGTGATGCTCTGATTTATGGATAGCTCTGATTTGGAAGATTTGCAGAATCAGACAATCATTTTCGATAATCGTTCTACCATCCGGTACACAGGTGCGTCTATACTACTTCCAGACAGAGCATATGTATCTCTCCATTTGCAGAGAAGCTGGAAATTTCTTCAAGACAAGCTCAGAAAATGCAGACAAAGAGTATCGCCTCAAAGATCGCGATCCAGGCAGAGTTCTGATTGTATTCTGTTAGCTCTGTCAGAAGAAACAGATGAACTCCAAAATGTATAGAGTGTAGGAAGAGGAGAAAAACATGAGAGCAACCGTGTATCATGGATCCAGAGATATGCGCATCGACCAGGTTCCCGATCCCAGAATTTCGGCACCAACCGACGTGATTGCCCGGATTACTCATGCGGGGATTTGTGGCTCGGACTTGTGGTCTTATCGCGGCATCTATCAACGAAAGCAGGGAGAGCGCATGGGACACGAGTGGATGGGAATCGTCGAGGAGGTTGGGGCAGAGGTACGCACTATCAAAAAAGGGGATCGCGTGATCTCTCCGTTCTTGATCTCGGATGGGACCTGCGAGTTCTGCCGTGAGGGCCTACCAAGCTCCTGCATACATGGGGAACGCTGGGGCGGTTCCAATAATGGTGGCCAGGCCGAAGCCATTCGCGTCCCCTATGCTGACGGCACCCTAGTCGTGATTCCCAAGAGCGTGGAAGACGATGAGCAGTTGCTCAAGGCCATCTTTCCCCTCACCGATGTCATGGCCACAGGCCATCACGCTGCTGTCACCGCGAAGGTCAGGGCTGGCAGCACGGTGGCTGTGATTGGCGATGGGGCCGTCGGACTGTGTGGGGTTCTCGCCGCCAAACGCCTCAGGGCCGAACGCATCTTTCTCATTGGACACCAAGAAGCTCGGCTGAACTTGGGACGGGCATTTGGGGCCACCGATATCATCACGGCCAGAGATGAGCGAGCGGTCCAGGAAGTGCGCGAGCAGACGCATGGCGGGGCCGAAGCAGTCCTGGAGTGCGTCGGCATACTTGAGGCTATGAACATGGCGATTCACATGACCCGACCAGGCCGATCCGTCAGTTGCGTTGGCTTTGCCCATATGAATCAAGCTCCTGACTTGACGCGCCGCTTGTTCCAGAATATTACCATTACTGGCGGAGTAGCCCCTGCGCGCGCCTACCTGCCAGAACTGTTGCAGGATGTGATCGCCGGAACACTTGATCCGTCACCTGTTCTCGATATGACGGTCGATCTTGCTGGAGTGCCCGCTGGATACGCAGCAATGGATAAGCGCACCACCATCAAAGTGCTGGTGCATCCGTAACGGCCAGGAACAACGATTGGACATTGACAGGAGAGGAAATAATGCAAACACGCATCCTTGGAAACAGCAATCTGAAGGTCTCCGCCCTCGGACTCGGCTGCATGCGTATGACCTTTGGAGATAAGCCAATTGGCGACACGTCAGAGATGATCGAATTTCTTCATGCGGCGGTGGACCGCGGCATCACCTTCTTTGACACCGCCGAGGTCTACGGACCATTTACCAACGAAGAACTAGTGGGGGAGGCTCTGTTTCCCTTTCGGGGTCAGGTGGTAATTGCCACAAAGTTCGGCTTCCAGCTCAACGCCGACGGCAGTCCCGGATCGACGGGTCTTAATAGCCGTCCGGTGCGCATCAAACAGGTTGCTGAGGCATCGCTGAAACGTCTCAAAGTCGATGCCATCGATCTATTGTATCAACACCGAGTCGATCCCAACGTCCCCATCGAGGATGTGGCCGGAGCGGTGAAGGAACTGATCGACGAAGGGAAGGTGAAGCATTTCGGACTCTCGGAAGCCTCTGCGGAAATCATCCGGCGTGCCCACGCCATCCAGCCGGTTACAGTCGTCCAGAGTGAATACTCGCTGTGGTGGCGAATCGTGGAACAAGAGGTGCTACCGACCTGCGAGGAGCTAGGCATCGGCTTCGTGCCCTACAGCCCGCTCGGTCGAGGCTATCTGACGGGCAAGATCGACGAAAGCACCACCTTCGACAGCTCGGACCTTCGCAGCCACAACCCACGCTTCACGCCGGAAGCCATTAAAGCCAATCAGGCTGTGATCGACCTGCTGGCTCGCATCGGAGCGCAGAAACAAGCGACGCCCGCACAGATCGCGCTCGCCTGGCTCCTTGCACAGTCGCCGTGGATCGTTCCCATTCCGGGCAGTCGCAAGATCGAGCGCCTGGAGGAGAACATAGGCGCGGTTCATGTCGATCTCACCAAAGGCGATCTGCAAGAGATCGACGCTGCCATTTCCAACATTACGGTTCTGGGAGATCGCTACTAAAGGAGAAACCAACATGAAACCCAACGAGCTTTTCCTCTGACACATCTCCACCCGGGCGGTCACCGACCCGGAACTCGTCGAAATCTTTGATAATTTTGCTTTCGACGAGGTTCTGGCATATGGCACTCTGACAAGACGGCGTGGCACTGGCATAAGGCCGGTCAGGCTAAGGAGCGAGCAGGACTTTCACGAGTACAGCTGCATAAGGGTCGCTCTCAATAGGGGTTGTCAATAACAGTTCCACAATCCCTTCTTGAGGGCCGCGCTTAAAACTTGTCTGATAGCCTACCTGGATGGAATAGGTGCTATTCCCCATCCCAACACCACTATTTCCGCTTACAATTGCCTGACCAACGGGCGTGTACCAATGATCCAGGATGTAGGCGACACCAAGCGTATTCTCAAAGGCATTGCCCCGTCCTTCCAATGTCACAGGACTGCTGACCAACTGGCGGGCCTGGATATTCGTCAGCGCATCTGGGCCGTCTTGCACAGCAATAACTTCCCACAAATTATGTGTATTCCCTTCCAGGCGGCTTAACATCATTGTAGCAGAAGGGCCTTGCCGGGTTCCTTGTACTGCTGCCTCCTGCACTAACACACTGGCGTTCACATCATGCGCTCCGCCGCCACTCACGATTGTCGTTGTCAGTGTACGCTTCCAACTGAAGAACTGCTTTGCTAGGGCTGCGGCAACCTGTACCGGGTCATTCTTCCATACATCTTGTCCGCCGTTTACTAAACGTTGATCGGTTTCTGCCTGATAGCGTGTCAAATCAGGAAAGATACCAGGAAAAGCGACTTGGACAAACGTGCCTGCCCCATCGGACCACTTGAACTCGCGGAAGAGGTCTGTTGTGAGTTGCGCGTTGGCTTTCCCAGCATTAAGAGGGGAGTTGGAATCGACCTCAGCTGTCAGAATGGTGCTATAGCCGCTGAGTTGGGCATCACCGTGCAGCATATGAGTTACGCTGAAGAGTAGCGTTGGCTTAGACGTAGTGATGGCATCGAAAATGAACACACTACGGAAAAGTGGACCTCCACCGACAATCTCATGAGCGACGACCATCGCCTGCAAACCAGGTTTACCAAGCATGTTTCCACAAACAACACGTTCAGCAACGGCTGGATTGGGAGGAATGGATATGAATGGCGTCCAGTGCGCTGGATCACTGATGGCAGAAGCGCATGCAATTTGGCCCAGAGCTACCCCTGGCTCAGGACTCAAGAGAACTTTCCGCATCACCGCTGTATAAATCTCGTCACTGATGCCACCATTTGCTTCATAGACCGCAACGATGCCTTCTTGTACTCCTGTGCGGAAGTTGGTTTCATAAAGCACATTTATACTATAGTTTGCCAGACCCATGCCAGGTTCACCTGTAACCTGCGCATGACCAATATCTTGATACTGATGGTCATATACAACAGCGCGCCCAATAACCGCCTCAAATGCTGCTCCCTTGCCTTGCAGAGTGACGGGGCTGGTGATAAGCGAGCGGGCATTGATATTGGTTAAGCTCAGGACAGCACTATCTTCCACGGCGATGACAACCCAGAAGTTGTGGATATTGCCCTCCAGGTGACTCAAGGTGACGGTGACAGAAGGACTTTGTCCTGCGCCTTGTAAGGGAGCTTCTTGGACTTGTACCGTAGCATTGACATCGTATAACCCACCTCCGCTCACAATCTTTGTGATCAACGGTCGCTTCCAATCAAAAAATGTGGTCACTACAGCCTTCGCAACTGCCTGCACATCGTTTTTCCAGGGTTGATGACCCGCATTGATACTTATCTGATCAGCTTCGGCCTGATAGCGTGTCAGATCAGGAAAAATGCCTGGGAAGGCCGTTTGTATGAGAGTATGTTGTTCAGTAGACCAGTCAAATTCGCGGAAGAGGTCTGGAGTCATTGCGGATAGCACTTTGCCAGTATTGAGAGCCGATCTCTGATCTACTTCCGCAGTCAAAAGAGTGTTGTAGCCACTGATTTTGGCATCTCCTTTTAGCAAACCTTGTAAGAGGAAGATGCGTATTGGTTTCGCGCTCGTAATATTATTGAAAACGTAGACATCAAGTGTGGCATTGGTATTCGTATGACGGACCAGTACCAGTGCTTGGAGTGAGGGGGTATCCATGATGTTCGCACATTGGACACGCTCAACCAGCCTCTGGTTATCGCTGATCCCAATCACGGCTTGCCAATATGCCGCGTCACTCACACCAGCAGGACAGACTTGTGGTCCTAATATGACACCAGGAAAGGGTGTTGGTGTTGTCTCCGCTCCAGGAGTTGTTTGTACAGTGGGTGTAGCGCGGCTTGCCGACGACGTTGAGGTGGGTGAAACCAATCCTCCTGGCGAACGAGCCAATCCTGGCAAGAGAAGCATTCCCAGGCTTAGTACAAGAGCAAGCAGCAAAGCAGTGATAACAAAAACGCTCCATCGGTTGTTAAGCCTTTTATGTGGTGGCTGCTGAGGAGGTTGCGGCAACATCTGTTCAGCAATGTCTGGGGTATGTTCTGCCGAGGGCAAAGAGCGTGATGATATTTCTTTTTCTTTATCTGTCTCATGTTGGGTATTCATTGCATTGCTCCTTTGCAAGTTCCCATAGAGTGGGAGTAAGAAAACCCCGTCTATATGATATGCGTAAAACGCACGATCTTATGTAATACTACTGCGTCACTTTTTTGAGAGATTTTTTCGAGAGTGAGAAATTTATCGAACAACTAGTGACAAGATACACCATTTAGAGCGTAATCCAACACATTCTCTTGCCTGTCACAATGCCATAGCTTTTTCTCTCAATCAACTCACATCGTTATGAAAGAGCAATAAGGGAACGGTCTGGCTCAAAGAGGTGTCCAGTGTACTCTCGTAGCAAGCGTTGCGTCATCTGGACAAAGCCTTCACCAAATTCTTTGAAGGAATACCATGCATCTCAAGATGCCAGCGAAGAAGACCCCATAAGCGAATGCACACAGACATCCATCCACAAGCACTGAGCCATGACTGTGTTGGCACTGCAATCAACATTGAGGTCCTCAACACAAATGCCCCTTGAGAATGTCTGGGAAAGTGTTTTCCCGGACATTCTCAAGGGGCAAACTATCAGGTACTATTTGGAAACAATCGTTTGTAAGTCCGCTTGGAGCGCACTCAAGGCCGCAGCCACTGTGGACTGTTTTGTCAGTGCATTGTGAACACGCAACTGAATGGCATTTGAGATGTCGGGGTAGAAGGGCGAAACCGGGCGTGGAAGAGCATTCTTCAGAATACCCCCCATCTTGCCAAAGAATGGTACCTTTGCCAGGACATCTGCATCACTATAGATCGCCTCTAAGGTGGTGAGTTCGGAGGCATTCATCGCGATGTACTTCTGTGCCTCTAAGCTGAGCATATAGTGGATGAATTTCCAGGCGGCATCAGGAACTTTCGAGAAAGCATTGATACCTAGCTGCCAGCCACCAATGTTAGAATGGCCGACGGTACTGTTCCCACCATAGAGCAATGGATGCACATCAAATTTGCCAACAATCTTCGACGAGGCTGGGTCCTGTCCAAGTGAGTAGGCATATGGCCAGTTGCGCATGAAGACAGAGTCACCATTCTGCCAGGAGTTACGCGCATCCTCTTCCTTGAAGGTGGTCACGGCGGCTGGCGAAATCGTGCCAACCCAACTCACCATCTCGGACAAGGCTTGCTGCGCTTCAGCACTGTTGACAGTAACGCTCTTCGCATTGTTGGGGTCCAACACGTTGCCGCCGTAGCCATACAACACTTCGACAAAGTCACAGACCAAACCCTCGTACTGCGCTCCCTGCCACAGATAGCCATATTTCACTTTCGAGGGCGCGAACGATTTTGCCATCGTTACCATGTCTGTCCAGCTATTGGGAGGCGTCGTCACCAGGTCAGTGCGATAATATATCAGGCCAGCATCGGTAAATAAGGGTGCTGCCCAGAGCTGCCCATTATAAGTACAGCCCTGAAGGGGACCTGGTAGATAGTTCGCACGTTCGCTGGTCGGCCACTGCGTGGTTGAGATCGGCGTCGTCCATCCATTCGCGCCAAACTCAGCAGGCCAGATAATGTCCATCGACATAATATCGTAGCTGTTGCTGTGCGCGCGCAACATGGTGGTGAAAATAGTTAATAATTGACCTGTATCACTAGGTCCATCTGTATAGGTCACGTGAACACCATTGTTTTGTTTGTTAAAGGCGTTCGTCAGATATGAATACGTTCCAGATGCATCATGCCCATTCAGCCAGGTTACGTTGGTTGTCTGACCATTGCCACCCGTGCTATTGCTCGTGCCACCACAAGCCTCAAGGAGCGAGACTGCTGCGGTGCTGCTCAGGCCAACAGCAACAGCGCGTTCGAGGAAGGTGCGGCGCGTCATGCGTCCAGAACGAATCTTGCCTATGATTTCGTCTATGACTTCGCGCTGCTCGTGAATCATGTTGAGTTCTCCTTTGGACCACTTGCTAGCAAATAACGATCACATACACTGCACTTTATACAAGCATCGTTGTTCGCGTAGATAAGCCATGCCACATTTCTGACTCGGAAATCTCCGTCCTTTTCTTGCTCCTTTCTATACGCACCACTCATAGCATCGCCACCATCTACAAGTTCCTCTTTTAATGACCATCATTCCAACCAAATACAGGAACTATCCAGAAACTCTTCCTTCCAAAACCACACTCCACACCCCACTGTAATCATGCTGGTTACCTTTAGCCATGATAGCATGTAAGGGTGACATAAATTTTGGAATCGATTCAATTTCTTGATCTAACTGTACCATAGAAATACTCACTTGTAAAGGGGAATCTCTTGCATATCATGACGACACAATCTCACTCCTCATTTGTACTATCCCCGATGATTGAAACAGCACTTTCCTAACCGATACTATGTCAACTACGCACCTTGCATTAGCTCATGGCGTGTTTGGTCAGTAATACTCCTCCCTCATATGCCTGTTTCTTGTGTGAAAAAACGTTGGTGCGGCTTTACAAATATGCTAAAATATGGTATGCACATGGTATATCTACAACGTATGAATAGTGGAACCGATTCAAAAATTATGATCAATCAGAAACAAGAAAAAGCACCTACGATCCAGGAT
>DAICZM010000389.1 GCA_027311145.1 Ktedonobacterales bacterium | reverse complement strand
TTCGATAACTATGCCGCCCAAGTCCTCAAGATGGCAAACGAAAACATCACCGTTTCAACCGTTGCAACTAACTCAAGCAGCTATGCAGAATTAGGAACAATGCAGCAAATCGCCAGTTGGGGCAAAGGACGCTTCTATCGCGCTGATGACCCAGCAGCTGTTCCAGCCGTTTTGCTCAAAGAGACACAACAAGCAGCGCGACGCGCAATCATCAATGAAACGTTTCTGCCCGCTATCGTCGGCAATCATCCCATCTTAACTGGCTTGGGACCATTACCAACACTCGGGGGCTATGTTGCCACTACGCCTAAACCAGCCGCCCAGCTTGTTCTTGTCAGTAATCAAGATGACCCGGTCCTGGCCGTCTGGCAATACGGCCTCGGGCGCGTTGCCGCATGGACAAGTGATGCGCTCGGCCTGTGGACAACTAACTGGTTACAATGGAACGATGCCGCTCGCTGGTGGGCCAATCTTGTGACCTGGACACTTCCTACGCCCGATAGCGCATTAACCATCAACGGCAGCGTAGTAGGTGGGAATGGACATCTTATCGTTGATCTCCCACCAGGGACAGCCATCAACGCCAGTGGACAACACATGCAAGCCCACATCATCACACCAGACCTTTCACAAGAGATCATCTCCCTTCAGCCCAATGCTCCTGGTCGCTGGGAAGGCTCATTTCCTGCCTTGCAGATTGGCGCATATCTCCTACAAATTACATGGCAAAGTGCAGCAACGGGCAGTACCAGCCAGCTTAGCGCAACCAGTGGTCTCGTTGTACCCTATTCACCCGAATTCCAAATACAGGGAACCGATACACACTTCCTCACGTTGTTAGCCCAGGATGGCGGCGGCACGCTGCTCAAGCCATCCGATCCAGCAAGTGCGTTCTTGCAACAACTTGCCCCCATATCCACTTCCGTCCCGTTGAATTTCTGGCTCCTGATGTTAGCCGCACTTCTTTTGCCCATCGATATCGCCTTACGCCGCCTTGCAGATCTAGCATTTATACAGGCAAGCTCTCGCTGGCTCGCCGCGCATCTTCACCTAAAGCGCACGACACCCGCCGTTACAACACCAACAGAACGTCTCACCCACAGTGTATTTGGCACACAACTTGGTAGCATCCGCACCAAACGTGAAGAGCGACGTGGGCGGGCAATGCCCACACAACCTGTTATACGACCCACACCCACACCCACACCTACACACGCACCATCGCCATCGCCCGCTGCTGTGCCGACGCCTCCTGTCGAACAGGCCAAAGCCATCAGCGCAAAAAACACTACCTCCACTACTCAGCAACTGCTGGCCGAGAAACGTAAACGCTCCCAGCAACGCAGAGCAGACTAATCCTGTCGCTAGAGCGGATAAACCTGTGTAGGCAATCCCTCTAGCTCCATGATTTTAAGAGCATTCGTCGTTGGGCTTGGCCCCATACGCAATTTATAATCAAAAACCATCTTGCCATCCACCACATCTTCCTTAAAATGATAGTTTTTGATCTGCGACACCGTATCAGCCAGTCGCACCAGTTCAAGATCATGCGTTGAAATTGCACCCACACATCTTTTGTCAAGCAACGCATGAATATACGCATTACTGCCTATCAGCCGCTCGCGATTATTCGTACCTTTGAAAATTTCGTCAATTAAGAACAGCACGGGATACTGCGTCCCCTGCTCCAGCCTGTTTAACAAGCCTTTTAAACGTCGAACTTCTGCATAAAAGTATGAATAGCCATCCGTTACCGAGTCACTCACCTTAATACAGGCATACAGTTCCAACAACGATACCTTGAGCGAAAGCGCATTCACCGGGCCGCCTGCATACGCCAGACAGAGATTAATGCCTATTGTACGTAAAAACGTACTCTTGCCTGCCATGTTCGAGCCAGTAATCATCATTAGATCGCCCAGTTCATGAAACGCACAATCATTGACAACCTTCTGCTCCGCTGGCAACAGCGGATGCCCAAGCCCCTTGCCCTCCACACACACTCCTCCCTGCCATTGTTTTTCAGCTAGCAGTTTCGGCATGACATAGTCCGGGTTGAGATAGGCAAAATTCGCCAACGAACACAGTGCCTCAAGCTCGTACCAACTATCCAACCAGGCAGGTAGCACGTCTGCTACCTGCACTTTATATTTTTTGAGTTGATAAGAGAGATACATGCCCAACGGAATCACGGCATTCATCGCCATCCATACGCCCGCGCTTTTCTGTAGCTCTGCGCGTTGCGACAGACGCGCTAGCTCTTTCAAGAGGTGCGAAGGCCGTTTATCCGCATTAAGAAAAAATGGCTCACACAACTGTTTCAGATGCTTATTTCGTCTATAAGGATATCCTTCTAAATATTCAAAAATCGGGCCAAGCTGATCTAAAGTACGATGCAGTGCCCCTGCACTCTCAACCAGATAGCCAATCTCTCCACGCTTTACCAAAAACCAGCAAAATGACAGGAGAAGAGAGCCAATCACAAAAAGCGGTGCTAAACCAAAAAAAACATATGCGACCAGACAGACAAACATAAGTGCCGATAGTCCCACACCCACAAATAACGTCACACGCGAAACGCTCGCGCCCTCTTCTTTATCCAGCCAATCTAATAACTGCTCTCCATCTATCTGCTCTGCGAAGACACGGATGGCCAGGCGTGAATGCAATTGCAGTTTATCACGAAAACGCACCAGCGGCACAAGTTCCTGCACCACATTTTGCCGTTCATAAATAGCCTCAAGATCAGGTTGCGTGTTGAGCAACCAGTCACGTAGCAGGATACTCCCTTCAGACGAAACACCCGTATTCATTAAACGGTGCAATGAATGCTCACCCGTGATATCAAAATCAATTTCAAATGGATGGTCTCGATCAGCCTCATCAAAGGCCGCAAGCGGAAGTTGATCCCAAGCTAAACGCACACGCGCCACCTGTTTCACATAGATTTCTCTAAACATCTGATGCTTTACAATGCTACGGTCAACACGCTGTTGACGGGTAATCACAAAAACCAGCACTGCAAAGGCTATTACAAAACAGATCGGCCCTGCCCAATGTACTACGCTCATGACAACAATACTGAGCAATATGCCAAAGACAAAAATCATGATTTCTAGCGAACGATAGTAATTACTTCGCTCCGTCAGCTTCAAAATGCGTTGTTCCACACGCGCTATTTGCCGCTGAAGATTTTCCAGACGTTCTTGTTTCTTGTTTTTCATAAAATTCCTATTTCATACCCTACCTGTAATAAGGATTTCGTAGTTTACTTCTTCTACCACTACTACGCAGTATGACATCGCTTGTTGGAATAAAGCGATGAAAGTCATCCAACCCCCTTCTCAATAGGCTTCTCATTGCACCATCATATTGCGAAAATTCGCTTCTGTATCATCTGTTATCAAACCAATTTGTCCATTTGCAATAGGGCAAACGCGCATATGTTGCAGCAAGCCATCCAAAAAAAAGATAAAAAAATCGCCCTGTTTTTCAACACCGAGCGTATGATACTGGAACATATCCACATTATCAGGAAGAATCGTCTCTTGCCAGTGCAGCCAATTTCCCTCTATACAGGCATTTGTCACAAAAACATGATTCTTCTGATCTAAACATGCCACTACGAAATTCTTGTAATCCTTATAACATGCATACAAGCCATATTTGGGAAACGCACTACTTGTTCCCATTCGCACTAATTGCGCATCTACTTGTACACTATAATCGCTAGCATTGACATCACCATGAAAAACCTGGTTCCACGGCACTCCCAGCGACCTGCTACAAATACTATTGCCATCCGGGGTGTTCCAAGTCCCGCTAACCGCTGTACCCGTTGCTGACGCTTTCCATCCATATGTCTGCGTTAAGAGAGGAAGCAACGCATTATACCAGACCTGGGCCATTTTTCTGTAACCAGTATCATTAGGATGCAACTCATCCGCAAGATTATGAATAGAGACGACATCATACATATCTACAAGCTGAACCGGAAGCCCCTGCAATGCACGTTCCTGGACCAGATCAGGCAATGCCATATTATACACTTGGGTCTGTTGATTCTTAAAAGGATCGTCAGCTCGTGGAATAATTTGCGCAACCAGCAGCGTAGTCATGGGAAACAAGGCATTGATTTGATCAATCAGCTGCCCCAGCCGCACCGCTGCATCCTCTAGCTCATAAGCTTGACCAATATCGTTTGTTCCAATATGCAACAAGAGAATATCTGGACGATACTGAATGAGCCAGAGCGCGATATCGTTGGCAATCTGATCTATCCGCCAGCCAGGATGGCCCTCATTCGCCCTCTCAGGGAAAAAATGTTCACCACTCGTTTGTGAACCAACAAAGCGCACTATCAAAATTCCCGCATCTACCAGCAAATACCACAAAGGTACGCGGTATCCATTATTATATGAAGAGCCAGTCCCATAGGTAATTGAATCCCCCAACGGCATCACATGCACAGCAGCATTTTCCGACTTCATTCTTAATCTTGTAGAGAAAATTCTTGTTACAAAGCGTACAGGAACCCACCAGAAGTCCGTCAGAGGCAAAGAAAATCCCAACATCGATACGAATGAGAACAATACTTTTCTACGCGCTGAAGAATAGATCCGTTGCCCTGGCAATTTTTTCTGCTTGCCCATTTACAAAAGGCTCCTTATGAAATACCATAGTACATGGCTAGCTCACTATGTGCATCACAAAAGAATGATAC
>DAICZM010000388.1 GCA_027311145.1 Ktedonobacterales bacterium | reverse complement strand
TTCGGGTAAAGCAACACACCCTCCACACCGCAGACCGATTGCTTCTATTTGAACAGTATTGACCCTTGTGGTTGCCCATCCGTTCACACAATGTATCGAATGACGTTTGACAGCGCACGACTTTGTGTTCTACGTCGTGGGCAGGTCGCGTCTGTTGAAAATGAACAGACCAGTGAGGGTGCAGATCAGACCCGCCGCCACTAATACCCAGGGATGCCAGCTTGTGAACTGGTGTTGCACGAGTGCCTGCGCGCCCTGCGCATAGTAAAACGGGTTGATTTTCAGCAGCCAGCTAAAGTTGTTGGAGAGTAGGCCAATCGCGTTGGTGATGTAGATCAGGCCAACAATACCTACCGCTGTCCCGCCTGCGGCCCGGCTGGCATTGATAAATGAGCCAAAGAGTAGGCCCACGCCGACGAGAAACACGAACAGGGCGAACTCAATTAACTGCGTCGTCACTAGCCAGGACCAGTCAATATTGGGATTTTTGATAAACAACGAGCTGAGCCAGACTGCAAGAACGGTGATTACACTCGTAATCAGGCTTGCCAACAGTGCTGCCAGCCACATCTCCAGGTAGTAGCGCGTGCGACTGACAGGACGCGCCAGGGCCAGATCAATAGTGCCGTTTTCAATCGTCGCGGGCAGCGCGGCTCCCGCGATATAGGCGATGATGCCACCGAAGAGCAAGCCATAGAAGGAACCGTAGAGTTCGATGGCAATCAGTGCGATAAAACTATTGGCGTGCGCTAGTTTTACGCCGACCAGTCCCGCGACTGTGTTTGAGGTCAGATAGGCACTCAGGTTAATGTTTGCTAGTGTGGGATAAATCAGTCCGACGACGATCGCAAGAAACAGGGCATAAAAAGCACCCGCGCTGATGAGCGTTTTTGCGTTGTTTAGGGCGTGAACCGTAACGGGCAGCCCGCTGAAACGTTTGCGCGCTTTGCTACTATATTGTGGCACGGAAACTGTTGCCATGATTTTTATCCTTTCCTTTTGCGCCTGCTCTTAGTCATTGGCACTTGCCGTTTGGCGCGGTTGCTCTTCATAGAATTTCAAGAAAACCTCTTCCAACGGAGCTTCTTCTGCATTGAGGCGCAGTACCTCGTGATGGCTGAGAGCTTTAATCAGCGGGTCCATGCTACCGCTCATCGTAAAGTGATAGCTACCGTTGGTAAGTGTGACCAGATTTACGCCGGGGATATGGGCCAACTCCTCATTGGAAACTGGATCGCCAAATTCAACCGTCACACGCTGACCAGCCTTTTCGCGCAATGCCTCGACTGTTTCAACTGTGACCAGTTCGCCAGCGCGAATGACCGCCACGCGCTGGCAGACCTTTTCAACATCGCTCATGATGTGCGAACTCATAAAAACTGTCTTGCCGCGTGCCTGTTCCTCAAGCAGAAATTCGTTAAAGGTTTTCTGAACCAGTGGATCAAGACCAGAGGTTGGCTCGTCGAGAATCAGCAGTTCGGGGTCGCACATAAAGGCCAGCACGATGCCGATTTTCTGGCGCATACCCTTTGAGTAACCCTTGAGCGGACGCTTTAGCTCGACATCGAAGCGTTTGACCAGATCATTGAGCAGGACAGGTTCAAGTCCTTGCAGGCGCGAGAAGTAATCGATGATTTGTCGTCCTGTCATCTCGCCGGGCAGACGAACGTCGCCAGGGAGGTAGCCGATGCGTTGGTGCAAGACGTGTCGCTCGTGCTGAGCGTCCAGGCCAAGAATGTGAATGCTACCTTGTGTGGGGCGAATGACATCCAACATGCAGCGAATGGTGGTTGTTTTGCCCGCACCGTTTGGGCCGAGAAAGCCAAAGATCTCACCGCGCTCAATGCGCATCGAGATGCCGCGCACCGCTTGTATTTTCCCATACGCTTTATGTAGACCAACGATTTCAATTGTAGCATCTTGCCGTTGTTGTTGGCTCATTATAGTGCCTCCTGAATCTGAGCGTTTGCTGTATCCAGTAACGTTTGATACATGTGCTGAAATTGCTCTGTTACCTCGCGTAGAGCTTCTGGCGAAACTGGCGTTTCTGGCTCAAAGGTGCGACGAATAGTTTCTGCCAGTATATCTGCTGTTTCTTCCCACGATAGTTTATATTCGTCAGGCATTAATGGCTCTGAAAGCATAAAACCTATGGTAATTGAAGTGAGGGCGGAGAGTATTTTTTGATCGCTGAGATCTTCGCGTACCATGCCTTTGCTGCGTAACAGCGTCATATACATTTGCGAGCTGGCAATTTTCTGTTGGATTGTCACTTGCCGCATCTCTGGACGCAGCAATTCACCCAACATCTCTGTGTCTTGCATGAAAATGCCGCGTATCAGCGGGTTATGCATGGTGGCGAGAAAGGAATGTTTCATCAGCCCGTGTAGCGTCATACCTTCTGGGTCATCTGTGATGTTGCGTAACATTTCGTCGGCGACAGAGAGGCTTTCACGCAAGAGTAAGGTATAGAACAGTGTTTCGCGTGTCTTCCAGTGCAGATAGATTGTCCCTTTGGCGACGCCCGCTTGTCTCGCAATATCGTCAATCGTTGTCTTGCGATAGCCCCAGCGTTGGAGAAGCTCGGCCGCTGCGTCCAGAATGCGTTGGGCGCGTTCCTGTCGTTTGCTCGTATCCTCTTGTGTGTTGGCTTTATAGTGCTGACCAGCCACTATACCATCTCCTTTTTTCTTTGAGAGATCGTTCTATGCTACCTGCTCTCGTGCATGACCAAATGACCAAATGAACAACATGACTAAATTTGTTTATCTGGTCATAAGTGTAGTCGCGAATGTGGCAAAAGTCAAGGGCAGAAGGAGCTATTATTAAATCTGCTCATGCAGTACGATGGAAGCTCCACATGCCTGATCGGGCCGAATCCAGAGATATGCGTGAGGTGTCTCCCGATAGAGATATGTGACGTTGTGTGTGTCGAGATAGCTACGCGCGTGCGCCAAGCTGGTAACGGCAAGCGTCATGCGGCATAGGCTTTCGCCAAAACGTTGTAGGTGATAGGCCAGCGCACCAGCCTCTGGTAGCATTGGTTCTCCCTCGATGGGGTCGAGGATGGGCGAGACGGGTGCGGCCAGTTCGAGGTTCTGCATCTGTTCGTGTAACAGTAATGCGCTCAGTGTGGCATCCCAGTCGTCGGCTACGCCTGTATATGGCTCCGAGACCTGTAGCCCATAGATATGCTGAAAACGGCGCGTGGCCTCGTTCAAGTCCGCGACGGCGATGGTTGCTCTAAGCACTTTCGTCACACCGAGTGGGTGTGTGGGTGGTGTGGCCCAGCCGGCTAGGCGTGTGCGCCGCTCTTCGCCACTGCTATCGTGCTGGATAAGGAAAGGATAGTGTTGAGTCAGGTCGGCATGTTCGACATCTACACGTGCCCAGCGGCGCGAGCGTCCATCGGCTGCTGTAAGCATGCCCGCTTTAGGCCCGATGATCTGCACGCCGCGCTGATGCATTGCCGTGCTATCGGCTGCAAGATCGTTGGAGCCTAAGACGCAGTTAAGGTAGCCTTCACCTTTTGCCAAACGTTGCAGCATGCTAGCTTGCGCCTCGTCGGGTGCGCGCACGGCAATCAATTCCAGGTATGTATCACCAATGACGATAATGCGGTTTGCCGTGCCGCCTGTGGGATGGATGCCGCCACCGCTGACGGCTAGTCCCAATTTTTCACTAAAGAGATGGGTGGCAAGGTGTAGGTCATGGACACCAATAATGATATGGTCAAGTCCAATGAGCATGGTCGTATTCTCAACTTTCTTTGTGTGAAAATAGAAACCAATAGCAGGCAGGAGAGACCGGTCTCTCCTGCCTGCTATTGTACTTCTATTGAACTAGCTTCCGCACTTAGCGTGTGCCAACCAATTCACGGTTTGGGCGTTTCTCTTCTTGGCGGTTACGGTTGAACCAGCCAAAAATCCACTCGTGTTTCTCCCACATGACTAGCAACATGCTAGCGTTGAAGATCGAGGAGTAGGTTCCGCTAAAGATACCCACGAGCAGGGTGAGCGTAAAGGTGCGAATGCTGACGCCGCCAAAGAGTGTTAAGGCACTCAGTGTGAATAGCACGGTTAGAGATGTGTTCAGCGAGCGGGCCATTGTCTGCACAAGACTGGCGTTGACGACCTGATCGAAGGATTCAATGGTACGTCGCTGCATGTTTTCACGGATGCGGTCAAAGACCACGATGGTATCATGCACGGAGAAACCGACGATGGTGAGCAGTGCTGTGACGAAGAGGGCGTCGATCTGGATGTCGAATAGCCAGCCCAAGATGGAGAAGACACCAAGCACAACTAGCACGTCGTGGAGCAGTGCGGCAATAGCACTGGCTCCATACCGCCAGGGGCGTGGCACTTTGCGGAAGGAGAACCAGACGTAGAGCAGAATGGCGGCGGAGGCTGCCAATACGGCAAAGACTGCATTGCGTGTGGTTTCAGACGCGACCGAAGGGCCAACCTCGGAGTTGCTTACCAACTGTACATACGGGCCACCATTGCTGGTAATTGTGCCCATCAGTTTGTAGATATCACCAGTCTGAAGCGGTGTAGTGGTCAAAATAGTGATATTTTGATTGGTGGTTCCCTGCGAGACAGTGATGACTTTGACGGGAATAGTCGCGGCAGGATTAGCTGTTGTGGTGGGCGTTGATGTCACTATCGGCGTGCTTGTTGCTGTTACGGTCGCTTTGGCTATGGGTGTACCTGTTGCGCTCGCGGTAGGAGTAGCAGCAGCAGTAGGTG
>DAICZM010000387.1 GCA_027311145.1 Ktedonobacterales bacterium | reverse complement strand
CGGTTTATACGCCACCAAAGGTGTTGCGGTGCGGTCAACATGCGCTACGAATGAGGTTGTGGGGAAGGCATGTTCGATGCGCGTGTATATCTCATAGGCATAGGTGTTGATCTTATCATCCTCAGTCTTGCCGCCCATATTCGCAGGATAGCCCTTAACCTGAGCATTGCCGCTTTGCTTGATGATGGTTTGCCAGTCGCTCAGTTCAAGTTTTGCCAGGTCTTGTATGCGCGTGTAGGTCTTTTGCTGAAAGCCGCTTTTGAGGAACGTTACCAGCGGCGGATGATTCTTGACCAGATTACCCACACCAAGTGTCAAACGCAGATCGGCGATGATGTCGGCCGTAAAGCCCTGTTGCTGTGCCAACGTTTGCCAGAACTCGTGCGAAGTTCCTTGATGATTGAGGTAGAGTTGAGCAAAAGTGGTATAGAGGGGCTGTGATAGCGTGGAGAGTCCGAGCATGGTTTGCAGGCTGGTTTTGCCCGCGAGATAGGGCTGCTGAAGTACATCGCTGACGCGCAACGTTTGCAACTGTTGCACGATCTGATCTATGTTGGCCTTGATACTCAATGGCACAATGTTTTTCTTGAGAGCCAGCTGCAATGTATTCTGCTGAATAGAGGCAGTGAGCGCAACAATGCCGGAGAGCGTGTTATGTAACAGCAGGTCAATCTGCTTGAAATGATCTGAAGCGGTCAGTAGCGATCTGGGAACATTGGTGGGCAAGCCTTGCTGCAAGAAGGCAAAGAAGACTTCAGGAACCAGATCGGTCATTTCCTGCAAGCGGAATGAGACAACGAGCCGCATCACCGCTTCCGAGTCCTGGTTGCTATCATTGGCAACAAACGTAATATCCTGATGTTCATCGGTTTCGGCTAATTGACCAACAGGGACACCATCAAGTGATGGCTGAATAGCCGCGAGCAACGCTTCGTAGGTGGAGTTGCCCGCGTATGTGCCACCACCTACCATCAGGTTTACCTGCTCTTTGGCCTGAGCGTCAAAAACAATAGGTGAGGTGAGCCAGACCTGACCCTGCACGTTCAATGCTTTTACGATCAGGTTAAAATGTGCGTTGGCCGCTTTTGTATCAATGGGTGGACGATACATAATCGTGTAAGAGCCACCTTGTTGCGTCTTTCCCTCACCGAGCAGATTTTCCTGGCGCAAGGTTTTCTCAAATACCTGGACGCTGAGAGCAGCAAGCCCCTGTCCATTTGCATCACGCACCGTTCCCTGCACCGTATAGCGCGTGAGGGGATGACCGTGACCATGGCCATGATTTCCATCATCATTATCTCCATCATCATTATCTCCATCTCCATCACTGCCCACATTATTGTCATCATCGTCACGGTCGTGATATTTTCGCTTTTCTTCGTGTCCACGCTCTTCATGCCTGGCTTCTTGTGCAAATGATTGAAGTAATATATTCAGTTGGATAGCAGTCTCTTCGTTAACCTCTCCAGTAACCTCTAGTTGGTGCTGTTCTTGAAATATTCTAATTGCCTCATAAGTGGTTCGACCAAAAATCGCGAGGGTTATCTCTTCCGTACTGAGAACAATGTGTAAAGTAATAAGTGATTGATGTAGGTCTGCTATAGAATCGCCTTGCATACCTTGTTTGAGCGGATGCGTAATGCTTTTCATTATAGACTCCCTTCATGTACCAATACCAAGTAACAGCGATTATTTGCTCTATTTAAAAACGCTGCAAAACATTTTTTTTATCGGTAGAATTTTATGAAGGGATTCTTGTTGCTGAAGCGAGTGCGAGATATCTACAGAGTCAAACAGCTAGCTTTCGCCAAATTGTTTTTAATAGGTTGTTCCCAGGAAGGCCCAGCTAATAATGCCACGTGGGTAGATATGGCCGCCCCAGTCGCTGCCATCATCGTGGAAACCATCGCCAAAGTTAGCCTGCAAATTTTGATTGTACAAAAAGGCGGCCACCGTTGTATCGAGATGCCGGCAGGAGGCACAGCCGTGCTGCGCATACACCTGATCGGCAACAAGGCTGGAGAGTATCACTTTGCTAAACCACTCGTAGCGATGACAATGGCCCGTGCCACATTGGCTGCCGGTCGCCGCTGTCGAGGTCATCACAATCATCGCGGGCGAGGCCAGCGTATCAGCTTGCAGATCGGCGGGATACTGCTGAGCCAGATCATGCAGCAAGGTCTGGTTCATGCTGGCATCAAGACCCAGCAGATGCACATAAAACAGACTCTCGCCCAGCGCGATCGTGCGTCCATCACAATTGCTAAACGCCGTGCTGCTGGCAATTGGGATAAAGCCATTCGTGTTATACTCCTGCACCATCGCGCTCTCAATCTTAGCGGCAGCTTGCGTCCACATCGTGCCTTTTGTATCACCAACGACGAGACTATCCAGATATGCCGTTGCACGATAGCCTGCCGCTTCTTTCAAGCCTTGATAATAGAGATTGCCCGCACTGGCGGCATCATTATGTAGGCAATCACTAGCAGCATCATAGGTTGTATTGGTATCTTGACCATTATAAGCGATGCCTGTGTTGGGATCGCCAACATTGATATTATGCTGCATAGCGGCGTCTAACTGACTAATATGCTGCTGAAGGAACGCTGTATCGCCCGTGACAAACGCATAATAAGCCATCAACAAGACGACATTATCATTCTCTTCGGTCGGCATGGGAACGCCCGTGCTAACCTTTGGTGGGGCATAACAGGTGGCACGAATGGTGGGAATCCCCTTGCCAGGATCGGTACAGTTCCCGCTACTATCGACATCGCCCCCCTGGTCATGTTGGAAATAGAGGCCAAAACTGTTGCTGGTGGCATTTTGCAATACGACCGACATCGCAGATTTGAAGAACCAGGGCACACGGGTGATCTCAAAATAGCCATATTCGTGCATCACATCAACGGTCGAGAGGAAGCCATAGGAGCCTTCGTAGACGGCGGCATCATAGCCACCCCCAGCACAGGGCTGGCGCGCCATCAGCCACGTGCTAGCTTTATAGCTACGCAAGGTGTCACCAATAATCCAGCGTTGCTGCGGCGTCAATGTGTTGTTATTGATGAGATAGTTCTCCATCGCCTGGGCCTGCGCCAACAGATTAGCACCACTTTTCAGGTTGTCGAGAGCGAAATCAACAACATCATTCTGCGATGAAAACTCTTGCGCAGCATACAAACCCTCGCTCTGGCAGGCAGGTGGCAGATTGGTATTGACAAAAAGGTTTTGACTGGGATTCCAAGCCCCCAGCACCAGATAGGCAGTTGCAGTTTGCATCGCTCCAACCTGATAATGCCAATTCAGACCAGCCCGGTCCGTGATTGTGGCATTGCACTGCCAATGTTGCTGATCGCCCGCGAGAAAAAGCGTTCCCCCCGTCACGTCACTGTTCGCATCATAAGAAAAAATGTTGGTCGAGGTGCCGGCCTGCGTCACATGAGACACACAGGCATTGGTTGGGGCAATTGGACGATTACTGCCAAAGAGAAACGTGCCTGAGAGCGGAGTAGTTCCCTGATTTTGCAGACTAATACCGATAATAAAAGCAGGGATAGTATCAGCTTTGACGGCCTGAACGCAATTAGCAATGGAGGTACAGCCCGGCTCGCCTCGAAAAGGATCGATAATATCGACAATCATATGCAGGCCATTACTGGCATCGCCGGCCCAACGCGTCGTATCGAGACCCTCAATCCAATGTTCATTGCCCACATAGGTATCTCCATAGGCTGGGTTGGCCTGGCCCATATGAAAAATATAGGTGGTATGTTGCCCCGTTGGCTGGGCCCCAACCATATAGCTGGCATCGTTCTCATGATAGACACCATCGCTCCCGCTGCGTGCCACACCATACTGTGGAAAAACAGTAAAATCAAAACGTGAACCAAATTTTGCATTCATATTCGCAAAACTACTGTCTTTACTCACAGTCTGCATTGGAATACGGCTATCCAACTGAATATCCGCCGGCGGCGGTGGAGCAAGCGGTACAGCAGGCACGACACGACGCTGCGGATAGGCTAACACAACATTCTGGCTATACGCATTGAGCGCGACTGCCCCCAGGAGACTGACAACCATCAGGAGCAACCAGATCTTACGCCCCTGTTTCTGAGAACGAGCTATCTGCACCATAAAACCTCTTCACATTGAACTTTTCTACTAGCAAAAACGCACCGCAACCTGCTCGCACATACAATGGGGACTTTTGGGCCTTGCCATGACTCGTTCTTGTATACGAGAACGTCTCATTGCTATACGGTTTCACTTGATCGAACATGTGAGATGAAAGATTGCTTGATAGGACATTAAATTTAACTTAATGCCTGCCTGGTAAGCATAAATGTGACAAAAGACCCATACATTCGCGTCCTATTTCCGCTATACTGCCACGTATAAAGAATAGATAGGCAAGGAGGTGAAATTTATGAATTTGCTTTTAGCGCGACCTGTCGAGAACACCAGAAGCGATGCTTTTCATCCTATCACAGATACCCTCACAAATGACTATAAGCAGCAGACACCGGATGAGAACTATGAGACCGAGGCAATGCCCATCCGGCAGCTACATCCACTTGCCCAGGGCGTCGATGAAGAGGAAGCATATCGTTTGTTTGAAAAGGCGATAAGCACACGGATCACGGCTCTCCACACACGCCAACAACGCCTGGGCGGCGCGCTCCTCAATCCAGAAAATATGCCCATGCGTGCGCATACGCGATCCAGTAGACCAGCAGCATCCACGCACCCTTTGACAC